>NZ_JBHSQJ010000083.1:0-71814 GCF_042658505.1 Streptacidiphilus monticola
CGCCCTGAGAACTCGGGTGACGGCAAGATCCACTTTTGCCACAGGCAATTCGGCCATCATGTCGTACCATTCCTGCCAGGAAACGACTTCGGCCTGCGTGAGTTGCATTGGAACGATCCCACTTCCCAGCCTCGGGTCATTCCATGACATGCCGCCCATCAAGGGCTCATCAAAGTGGGTCCAGGTCTGAACAAGCTGCGCACGGTTTTCACGATCCACTGCAAGCATGAGGCTAAAGCGCAGTCGTGTTGCCGTCTCCTGCAACTCGCCAGGAACCAGCAGATCACTGGGCCAATCTACCGGCGCCCCTTCCATCGGGGAGACCAATTTCAACCTGTAGGGCAGCTTATACTCAAGGAGTACGTCGCCGTCGTAGTTGATCAGAGTTTCCTTGCCCGTGGAATCTGTGGTTGTCAATTTCCCCTTGAGCGACTCGGGAGCATGCTGGCGATCAGCATCGGTGATCGAGCGAACCAACCCCCTACCCCTGCCAACTTGAAGCTCGATACCTTCCGGCAGCAAGACGCCTGTGAAGGCCACGTGGGCATTGATTTCGCACGCCTTGCCAGCAAGTGCATCCCGAATCAGACGAAGCCCTTGGAGGGCCATCTCTGCAAGCGATGCTTGATTGACTTCCGCTCCCTTGAGTGAAACCCACGCCCAATTGAGCAAGAGGCTCGGCAACATCGAGAGCTGGAGCCCGCCACCATTTCCAGTGTTTCGATAAATAAGTGCCACGTGTCCTGTGGCCTCATTCATTGCCGAGAATGCCTTCTTGAGAACGGGATCCCTAAGGGCAGCTTCCGAAAATTCCTGGGCGCGCGGATGGCGGAATAGCATCATACTTACAGCAGTAGGAGTGAAAAGGTGCGCCATCGGAAGCGGGTCGGAGTCAGGGGGGAGCAGGAAAGCGGGGAAGGCGTCCAGCGCCAGGGAGACAAGCGCGCTTTCCACTTCGTCGTCACCCTGAGGCAGATTTTCAGGGCCAACCACGTGAAGTCGCACGGATCTCGCCACAGAAATTCCCTCGTCCCCAGCTTGGGTAAGCACTGCCGCCAGCGCCTCCCTAGATGGAGCTTCTCCAAATTGTCGGGAGAGCTGAACTCGCAGGCCCGAGAACTCGTTCACTGTTGCGGCTTGACGCTCACTCAGGGCCTTTTCACCCGAAATGAACAAAGGGAGTGCGGCGGGCTCGCAACCGAGCAAGTAGGCGAGCAATTCACCGCCAATCGCCTCATGCATCCACGCCAGGACCGAAAGGTCATCCGGGGTTTCGCTCGACTCCATAATCCCTCAAATCTGTGCCATGGCGTGAAGTTAAATGCCGAGTCCCGGCTCGCGACAGGGGAGCCAAGGCAGGATCGCGGTTATGTCTCTATATCCGACGATCTAATATGGAACGTCCGCGACGAGGTCGACGAGCCGATATCTAGTCCGAAGAGCCCGGGGACTCATGTCCGGAGGAGTCGTCTTGCCCTCGGCCGCTGGCTCGTCGCGTCTTAAACGCAGTGAACTGCGCTGACAGCACGTAGATGTAGTCGAGCAGAGCTTCAGCCAGCGCGAGCCCATCCGCAGCGTCCTCACGGCTCACCGAGGTGCCAGTGAAGTGCGCCCCTTCGTTTCCCAAGACTCGCAGCGCCTGTGCCCATTCAAACAGGCGGCCGTCGATCTTCTCCTCATTCTTCATCTGCTCAAGCATCTTGAACAACGGCTTCCTTGCCATGCCTTGCTCGAAGCACACCCCTTCGAGAGTGCGCCGAACCATGACCGCAGTAGCGGTGAAAGACTTGGCGGAGAAGCACCGCCGCGCTTCCTCATGCTCCTGGCGCAGCGCAGCTGGGATCTGGTAGCTCAAGGGTCGCTGCTGCCTGGGCCAAACAATGACTGGCTCGCCGTCCCAACCCAAGCCGTAGTCCTCTTCAGCGAGCAAGAACGGGTCGCCGCAGGTTCCGCAACGTGAGAGTTCCAACAGATAGGCCGGCTCGTTGATGCCTCCGCCCTGCGCCTCACTGGCAACTGTCGCCAATGTCGGCTTCTCGCAGTGCGGACACATGAGGGGGAAGGTGGCGCCGACTCGGCTCTGGCTGCTCATGAGCGTGCATGCTAGTCATGTCCGCAGGCACGCAGCAGGCGATCAGCGGATCTCCCCCGCGAGACACGGCGGGGTCGAGTCCTTGCCGTTAACTACCGCAGCCGTCGAGCGGCTTGGACGACACAGGTGAGGCTGGGCTTCTGGACTGGGTTTCGGAATCGAGCTAGCGCGCCCATCGGACACTCCTGCGACATGGCGTTCGAGCCATTTCCGTACACCGCCCGCTACATCCACAGGGGCAAACCCAGCCCTACCTCTTGCGCCCAAGCGTTGGCAAGCCGCCCGATGTGGTCCTGATGCTCTGCGATGGCCACCGATCGTCCACGGGGCGACCGCGGTGTCCCGACTCGTAATACTGGCGCTGGCGCACTTGCTCGATGCGGCTGAGCAGATGCATGGCCTGGCTCAACTTTGTGTGCCAGCGACGCTTCCATTCGGCCGACTCAGTGCCTTGGACGCCAATGCCCGTCTGCCCCTTCCCTACCCGCAGGGTTAACCGGGGCTGCTCCTTGGGGCCAGTGACCTTGACCCTGATCCCGCGATGCGCTTCCTTGGCCAGCAGGCGCCGCAGGAACGTCAAGTTGGGAGGAAGGTGCACTTCCAGGCGGCGACCGCCTGGAAGTGGGTTCACGGAGACCTCCGGCTCCGAGGACGCTTCGGCGAAGCGCACCCAAAGCACCAGCGAGGGCCACAAGGTGGTGGCACGCCGTCCATGCTCGCTTGTCGCCATAGAAGCATTGTGATCAGCCACTCTGATGCGGTCTAGTACCTGGGCTGCTGGCTCCCGCCGAGCGCTGATCCATGCGGCCGAGAGGACGCAGTTCGTCTTCCTGCGGCTGCCGCCCACTCGAAGGATGGCCCGGACAAGTTGTCTGGGTTCACATTCATCTCGCAGCACACCCTGGGTAAGCACGGACCGACAGGCAAGGTCTGTCGTCGGTACGGTGTGAAACGCCACTACTCAATGAGGGGCAACGCCAATGCGTGGTCTGAGCGATCACATGACTGTCGGCGAGCGGATCGCCTTCTATCGCAAGCGTCGTGGCTACACCCAAGAGGTGCTGGCCGGTCTGGTCGGGCGAAGTACCGACTGGCTCGCCAAGGCCGAGTCGGGGCGCCGGCAGCCGCCACGCATCGACATGCTCGCGGAACTCGCACGGATTCTCCGAGTTCCCCTCGGGGACCTGGTGGGGCAGCCAGCACTGCTGGAGGACGAGCGGGAGCAAGACGACGTACCGGCAGTGCGAGACGCCCTGATGAGCCCCCGCCGCCTGTCTCGTCTACTCTTTGGCGCTGACGCTGAGATTCAGGTCCCTACCCCGGCGCCCATCGCCGCCATGGTGGAACAGCGATGGAGCGACTATCAAGGTGGCCGTCTCGGCACTGTCGTGGCGGCACTTCCTGGATTGCTGCAAAGTGCACAGGAGTTGGAGGATCGCGGTTCCCGCAGTCCCGACGAGAGGCGGGACTGCTGGGCCGTCTCTGCACGGACGCACCACCTGGCAGCCACGACGCTCGCGAAGATCGGAGAATCCGATCTTTCGTGGCTGGCGGCCGAACGAGCCATGCGGGCAGCAGATGAATCGGAGGACCCGTTGGTCCTCGCTTCTGCGGCTCGCTCCGGAACACATGCGCTGCTCGCCAACGGTCGATATGACGCCGCCATGGAACTTGGGGAGATCACGGCCGCCTGGCTTTCGCAGAACATCAGCGAGAGTGACCCGGCTGCCCTGAGTCTTCTCGGGATGATCCACCTGCGTGCCGCGATTGCCGCCGCGCGTCGTCAGGATCGCAGTGTGGCATCAAGCTTGCTCAACCGGGCAGAGCAGCTTGCGGATCAGCTTGGTTCAGATGAGAACTTCTGGCAGACGGGCTTCGGCCCCACCAACGTGGTACTGCATCGAATCTCAGCGGAACTCGACCTCGACAACGTCTCGTACGTCGTGGCACATGGTGATGTGAACGTGGATCACATGCCCCCGGAGCGGGGGGTCTCCCATCGGATCGACTACGCCCGCGCGCTGTCGTTGGCGGGTCGGCGGGATGAGTCCTTCGCCGAACTCGCCAAGGCTGAGCGAGTATCGCCCCAGTTGGTGCGCAACAACCCGCGGGTTCGCGAGACTCTGCGGGACCTCATCAAGAACGCTCCGTCCACGGCTGGACGGTCGTCGGAGATCTTCAAAATGGCTCAACGATGCAGGGCGGTGCAGTGAGTACGGCAAAGCAGAAGACTCTGGGCGTCGTCGGGTGCGCTGTCGGTGGCCTTGAGGGGCTGCGTCGGGGCCTCGTGCAGCCCGCAATCACTCAGGGGTGGCAGGTCGCCGTGACGCTGACGCCGACAGCCGGACGCTGGCTACGGGAATCCGGGGAGGCGGCCCGCCTGGAAGCGCTAACCAAGTTTCCTGTGAGGGACGAACCCCGATTGCCGACCGAAGGCCGCCCGCACCCGCCCGTCGACTGCTTCATCCTTGCACCAGCCAGTGCGAACACCATCGCCAAGCTCGCCCTCGGCATCATGGACAACCAAGCGCTTACGCAGGTTGGGGAGGCTCTGGGAACGCTCGACACCCCAGTGATCATCTTTCCTCGGGTGAACGCCGCACATGCTCGACACCCGAGATGGCAAGGCCATCTCGATGCCCTAAGGGAATCCGGGGCGTGTCTGATCTATGGGCCGGAAGTTTGGCCGCTGTACGAGCCCCGCGAAGCGTCTCCAAAGAGGGAACTACCCTGGGCCGCGGCCCTCACCGCCGCGAACGCTGCCGTCTCATGACGGTCTATCAACTACCTTGACCTGCAAGGACAAAGGACCCGGACATAGTGTCCGGGTCCTTTGTCATGAGCAGCTTGATGCTGATGGGCATGGGGAAGCAGAACAGCTCAACGGCAGGAATGACGAGTATGAGCGCCGCCGAAGTGGCGCTCATCGCGGGCGCACTGCGAAGGCTCCACGTCGAGGCTCAACAGCTCGTTGCGCGGGCCGATGCCGTCACCGAGAAGGCTTTGCAGCGTCAGAGTCATCCACGAGACCTTCCAGACGCTCAAGGCGTCCGGCTAGGTCGCTGAGGGTCTGTCGGATGGCGGACAGCTCCGAAGCGAGAGCAGCGAAGGCCGGGCTAGCTCCACCCTCGTCACCGAGCGGAACAGCAGGGTCGCGAACGAACGTCCCGCGCCCCTGCTGCGAAAGGATCAGCCCTTCGTCGCGAAGCTGTCGGTAGGCGTTCTGCACCGTCATCAGGTGCACCTTGAGCTCCTTGGCGAGCTGACGCCCCGGGGTCAAGCGATCCCCGGGTCCGAGGATGCCCCGCTCAATGTCCTTGCGGATCTTCGATGCGATCTCTTCTGCCGTGGGCCGGCCCTCTGCGCTCTGCTGCATGCCTCCGAGCCTAGTGCTCTAGGTCATTCCGCCCCGACCGGCCGGGCCCTTGACATCTCCGGATTGACCTAGGTAACTTCATATCCGGCAAGAGACCTAGGTCAATCTCCGCTTGGGTCTTCTTGCCTAGATAACTCAAGAGCGTGATCCGCCACCGCAGTTCGGCCGTGACCACACCGGCCGAGGTGAGCGGAGACCAGTCGGCAGAGAAGGGGCTCATAACCCTGACACCTCGGTCCGCCCTTAAGACGGCAGGCCGTACATGGGACACGCAGCCGACTCAAAGAAACCCACGCGGCCGACCTTCTGCCGCGACGACCTCCGGGACGGGATCTCCCCGGAGCGAGCAGCCCGCGTGGATCGAGAACCCGGCGCGTCCCCGGAGCAGTCCGGCATCCGCATCACGGCGGAGACGCGCACCGCCGGCCCGCCGCGGGCCGGGACCACAACCCCCTTGAAGGGAGGCCCTGATGGGCCTGCGCAACCGCAACGGTGAGTCCGTCTACGTCGCCACGCTCACCCACTCCGATGGCTCCCCGTACCTGACCGAGGCCGACAAGCAGCTCCAGGCCGCCGGCGCGACCGGCGCGTTCAACGGCTCCCGCAACGTCTACGGCGAGTCCGGAGTTGCCGAGATCGCCGCCGCCGCGGCCAAGCACGGCCTGAACGTCAGCATCCGCCCCGCCGAGGACTGAACCCCTCAGCGCACTCCCGGAGCCCCTGGTGTCCGGCGCCCGCTCGCGGCGGGAGGTGCGCGCTCCCCACCCCACACTCGAACGGCTGCGGCCCCGGTGCTCGAACACCGGGGCCGCTCAGGGCCGTCGCCTTCCGAAGGGAACCACGACCCATGCGCACCATCGTCTCAGGCCAGCACGCCGCCAACTCGCTGGAGTTCGCGGAACTGGCCCTCGGCATCGACAACGAGCTGTTCACCGGCCCCGCCAGCGGCGAGAGCGACACCGAGCGCGCCGCCCGCCTGGACGCCGCCCGCGGCATCCTGGACGACCTGCGCCACGAAGACCCGGAGTTGGCCGCCTACGCCGCCCGCCTGCTCGACAGCGCCTCCCTCCGCCAGACCGTCTACCTCATCTCCGCCGTCCCGCGATCGGGCAAGACCTGGTCTGCGGCCACGCCGTGGTCCGGGTGGGCGGCGTGATGGCCCGCCACCGCACGCTGACCGCGATCCGCGCCCTGGCGTTGACCTCCGGGCAGCCGGACGGCGCGGGCCACGCCCTGAACCTCATCGTCGGCGGCGATGACCTGGCCGGGGCGGTGTGCCGGGCGGTGGACCCGGACGTGTTCTTCCCCGACCCGGACGACACCGAGGCCATCGACCTGGCCAAGGCCATCTGCGCCGCCTGCCCGGTCAAACTCGCTTGCCTGGAGCGGGCGTTGACCCGCTTCGAGCAGATCGGCGTCTTCGGTGGCACCACCGGCGCGGAGCGGGCGGCGCTGACGGGCCGCTCGAACCAGTGCGGCAGCCACGCCGGCTACTCCCGGCACCGCCGCTACGGCGAACCCCCCTGCACCGCCTGCCGCGAGGCATACAACGCCCGGCAGCGCGTCAACCTCACCGCCCTGCGCGACCGCCGGAAGGAGACCGCAGCATGAACCGCAACCTCAAGCTGCTCGGCTGGGCCGGCCTGCTGCTGGCCCTGGCCTTCCCGGCCGCCGCCGGCCACGTCCTGGCCTGGCTCACGGTCGTCACCGGGCTGCTGCTCGCACACCCCACCGCCGCCTGCACCGCGGGCGCGCTGGTGCTGCTGGCCCGCGCCCTCCCCAGGGTGCGCCGCCGCCTCACCCACGCCGCGGGCCGCCGCCTGGCCGCCCAACTCGCCCAGCACGTGGCCAAGTTCGCCCCTGCCTCTTCGACGTGATCCGGAGGTCACAGTGAGCATCACCGAACTGCGGCCCAACGGCCGCGCCGCGGGCAAGCCGTCCGCGAAGGAGAGTGCGGAGGCCGAGGCCCTGCGCGCCAAGACGCAGGCGACCAAGGCCGCGGCGGACATCGCCAACAAGGTCAAGGCCGCCAAGGCCGCAGCCGAGATCGCCAGGGGCGAGGCCGAGGCGGCGAAGATCCGCCAGGCCGCCGCCGACGAACAGCGCCAGGCCGAGCGGCAGCGCCGCGCTGAGCAGGCCGCCCGGGAGAAGGCGCAGGAGTCCGCTGCTCAGTGGCGCAGGGACGCGAAGGGCATCGCGATCATCTGCGTGCTGGTCTCGCTGCCGCTCCAGTTGATGGCGTTCTGGTCGCCTCGCGCGCCTTTCCTGATCTTCGCGCCGCTGGTGCTGGAGGGGCTGGCCTGGGCGCTGCTCAAGGGCGCGGAGGCCGCGATCGATGACCATCGGCCGTCGTGGCACTACCGGCTGCTGGCGGGTCTGGTGGCGCTGTTTGCCGCCTCGGTGAACTTCCTGCACGGCTCGCACGCCTTTGGCCTGGGCACCGGCCTGGGCGGGGCGTTCTGCTCGCTCGCGGGTCCGCTGGTGTGGGATCTGCACGAGCACGGCCGGATCCGTAAGCGCGACGGTCGCCCCACCCGCCGCGAGCGGAAGGCGGCAGCGAGGAAGGCCGCCGCCGAGGCAGCCGAGCAGGCCGCCGCGCAGGCGGAGGCCGAGGGTCGGCAGGCCGCGGTGCGGGAGCTGCGCTCGGTGCAGTGGCCGGACGTGTGGGAGCGCGCCGTCGCACTCGCTGCCGCCGTTGGTGAGCTGTTCCCGAGCGAGCCGACGTGGAAGCGCGCGTGGGACGACGTGCACGGCGCGCCGCTCGGTGACACCGCTGCTTCGATCGCCGCGAAGGTGGCCGCCAAGGCCGCGGCGAAGGACGCCGCCAAGGACGCTCCCGCAGGGGTCGTGGGCGGCGCAAACGCGCAGGTGGAATCCCATCTGCCCAAGGCCCGGATCACCCGGCCGAAGGGTGCGCCGGACGGCCGGCGTGCCAACACCGGAACCCCGCCGCGGCAGTCCGCGGCGACCTACCCGCGCTACTCCGTTGCCGCCCGCCGCGCGATGTCGCTGGCGGCCCGCGGCAGGCGCGCGAGCTGACCCCCAGGAACAGCGCCATTGCACCAGTGCGGGGTCGGGCCAACGCCCGCCAAGACGACGCCCGGCCCCGCTGCTCCACCCAACCCAACTGACTGGATTTGAGGAGCACGTTCAGCATGTCCGATGCACTGGTGAACCCCAACCCCGACCCCGAACCGGAGCCCGACACGGACGCCGTCGCCGCGGGTGAGGTCGTGGACCTGGACGCCCACCGCCAGCCGGTCGCGCCGTCCGACAACACCCCCGCCGCGGCGCTGCCGGTGGAGGTGGTTCCGGAGGACGACTCGGTCTATCTCCCGGACCCCGTTGAGGAGTTGGAGCAGTCGATCGCCCGGCCGGACATCGCCGGGGACCGACCGCTGCTGCCGCAGTGGATCCGCACCAAGGCCGGCCGCCAGACCAAGCGCCGCGCCATGACCAAGCAGGCCCGCCGCGCACTGCGGAAGTGGCTGGCACGGCAGCGCACCACCCGCGGCCACGCCGCCCAGGCATGGCGCGGCATACGCCGGTCCCATGACTGGATGGTCGGGTTCGAGGGCATCCACATCCAGGCCGCCAAGCACGAAGCCCACGTGGCCGTGCGCGAGGCCCGAGACCTGGCCCGCCGCGCCCGCTACACCTTCCTGCCCGGCGACCGCGCCCAGGCCCAAAAGCTCTCCGCCGCCGCCCAGGCCACCGCGCTGGCCGCGGTCGGCGCGCACAAGAAGGCCCGGGCCAACCGCCGCCGGATCCGCGCGCTGCGGTTCCTGGTCGCCTACGGCCTCCCCATCGCCCTGATCCTCGCGGCGTGGATCACCCACGGCATCCTGGGGCTGATCCTCAGCTTCGGCGTGGTGATGGCGGTGGAGGCGTTCATCGGCCGCAAACCGCACCGGGAGACGGTGTGGGACGTGGAGATCCGGTCCCTCTCGGAGGGGGACCCGATGACCGAGGGCATGCTGGACCGCGCGTTCAAGGCCGCCAAGGTCATCAGCGGCGACCAGCGGCTCACCTTCGTCACCCCGCCCACGATCGACCCCGCGGTACGCAACGCCTGGCACGCCGTCATCGACCTGCCCGACGTGACGGTGAAGAAGGCCCAGGATCGGGTGGACGAGCTGGCCGCGGCAATGGGCATCGACCGCACCAACGTCGACCTCAAGCAGGTCGGCTCCAACGGCCGCCGCCTCGCGCTGTGGGCGTGCGGGGACGACCCGTTCGCCGGCACCCGCCGCAACCCGCTGATCGGCACCGACAGCAAGGTCAACACCTGGCGGGACGGGTTCCCGCTCGCGTTCGACAAGCGCGGCAAGATCTGGCGGCCCACGCTGTCGGACTACTCGTTCCTGTTCGCCGGCGCGACCCGGTCCGGTAAGGGCATGGGCCTGGCCAACCTGCTGGCAGCGGCGATGCTGGACCCGCGGGTGCGGATCCGGCTGTTCGACGGCAAGGGCGCGGGTGAGTACGTGCCCTTCGCGCCGGTGCTGGCCACGTTCGTGCGCCGCAACCCCAAGCGGCTGGTCAAGTTCCTGCGGGTCCTCGCGCAGGAGATGAACCGCCGCACCGACATCCTGGTCGAACTCGGGCTGTCGAAGGCGAATGAGAAGCTGATCGACAAGCTGGGCGGCATCGAACTCGTGATCATTGACGAGTTGGCCACCTACACCGCGAAGAACGGCCCCGGCGGGAAGTACGCGGAGGAGATCACCGAGCTGCTGGCGCAGATCGCCGCCGTCGGGGCGGCCGTCGGCATCGTGCTCGCGCTGGCCACGCAGTACCCGGAGGCGGAGATCGTCACCCCGCGGCTTCGCGGCAACCTGATGGCCCGCATGGCCATGCGCGTGGAGTCCCCCGCCGCGTCGAACGTGGTGCTCGGGGACGGCATGGTCGGCCAGGGCTACGACGCCTCGAAGATCCCCAACGCCAAGACCTCCCGCGGCCGGGCCTGGCTGACCACCCCGGACACCGGGGTGATCGAGGTCCGCTCGCTTTTCATTGACGAGTCCACCGGGGAGATCCTGCCGCTGATCGAGACCGGGGTTCGGCTGCGGGAGGCGGAGGGGTGCCTGCCGGGTCAGTACGACGACCCGGTGGAGGCCGCGATGCTCGCCCAGACCGGTGTCTCCGCCGCCGCCGGCGGTGAGGACGGCCGCGGGACCGTGGTCCGCCGCACCGTCGTGGACCACCTGCTGACCGCCGCCCAGGATGCGGGCCGCGGGCAGATCACCAACGCCGAGGTTGCCGCCTACCTCGCCCAGGTCAACCCCGCCTACGTCCGCCAGCTCCGCGAGAGCGAGGCCAACTGGCTGGTGCGGGTGGGCAAGCAGCTCAAG
Organism: Streptacidiphilus monticola; assembly: GCF_042658505.1. Classification (NCBI taxonomy): domain Bacteria; kingdom Bacillati; phylum Actinomycetota; class Actinomycetes; order Kitasatosporales; family Streptomycetaceae; genus Streptacidiphilus; species Streptacidiphilus monticola. The sequence continues at coordinate 10,820 of NZ_JBHSQJ010000083.1, forward strand.
GCCGAGCTGACCGACCTCGGGGTGGACCTCGCGCCGGCGCGGCTCACCGAGGCCGACGGCACCCGCCCCAACGGCTACACCACCGAGGCAATCAAGGCCGCCGTCCGCAAGCTCGACGGCGACTAATCCACCCCGTTGGCTGTCTACTCTGTCCTGGTTTGTTCCCATGACAGCGCCCTGACGGCCGCGCAAAGCCACAGGTCACAGCCCCGCGGGTCGTAGTCGGCCCCCTGACGCCCCCTGACGCCGGACCCCGAATCCGGCAGGGGGCGTCAGGGCAACGCCCGGATCCGTCACCCCTGTGACCTGCGGTTTCCCATGCCTGGCAGCCGGCTGTCAGGGCACCCCCGACCCGGCAAACCCACCCAATTCGGTCCTCGCCGAGGGGAGTTCGCACGTGCTGTTCACGATCTCCGCCGCGCTGCTGTTCGGTGTGATCCTTGCGATCATGCTGCGCTTCCGCGCCGTGACCGCCGGCGGCGCGACCGTCGCCGCGCTGTTCGGCTTCTACCTCGCCTCCACCGGCCTCGCTCCCGCCGTGAACCACACCGTCGTCAGCATCTTCCACGCCCTCGCCGGCGTGCACTGAACCGAGAGGCACCCGCGATGACCACGCCCACCAACGCGCCGCTGCTGACCGTCACCTACGACGCCGACGGCCGACCCTTCTACACCCCCGCCGCCGGGCAGGTTCCGGCGGTCTACCAGCCGCAGCCGGTCGCCGTGCCGATGGCCGCCGCGCCGGTCGTCTATCAGGCCGCGCCCGCATCGCAGTTGGCCCCGGCGCAGGGCTACCACGTGACCCGCGACCCGATCGCCGCTCGCCTCATCGCCGGCGGCATCGGGGTCGGCGCGGCCGGATTCGGCCTGTCCGTCTTCCTGTCCGCCCTCGCCGCCGCCACCACCGCGCTCGGGATCCTTGCCGGGATCCTCGCCTTGGTCTTCCTGCTGCGCTCCACCGGCAGCGGCGGGGGCCGCGGCGGCGCGGTGAACGTCCACGTCTCCAACCGGATGACCAACCGCAACCGCTGAGCTGGTCAGTTCTGCGGCGGCTCGAACCTCTCGAAGCCCCCCGCGGTTCGGATCACGAGGGTGATCTCTTCGCTTCCGAGCAGGTCCCGGAGATCATCGCCCGGGTCGCCGGGCAGCAGGATGGCCAGCCGCAGGTCATCGGGCGCGTTGATGTGGCGACGGTAGTCACGCAACTGGCCGATGGCCATGCGGACATCGCTGCGGCGTGCGGTCCCCTTGGCTTCGTAGAGGACGTTGTCCGTCACGTCGTACAGATCCGTCCGCAACGGCCCACGCACACCGGCCACGGTGATCTGATGTGCCCGCACCGTGTGCCCGAGTTCCTGGAGATGGGCCTTGTAAGCCGCCACCAACTGAGCCTCCCGGCGGCGGATCGTCCGCAGCCCTCCGGGAATGTTGGCGGTCGTCTCGTCCGTGGTGTGAGCCTCGGTCTCCACCTCCACGGCCCCGGGCTGCACCGGCACCGATCCGCCGGCGCCGTCCTCCGGCTCGTCGCTCAACTCCGGTTCCGTGACGTCCACTTCAACAGCCTGCGTCACGGTCGCCGGATGCACGGCGTCCTGTGCCTTGAACAGCGGCGGATAGTCCGCCGCCGGGTCCGGGCGCAACCGGAACACGATGACCTGCCGCAACTCCCCGTCGGCGCCCGCCGCGGTCCGCCGCTCGAACGGCTCCAGATCATCCACCACCATCTGACCGATGTAGCGCTGCTGCCGCGTCCCGGTGCGCCGACCGGTCACCGGGTGCGGCGCCCACCCGTCCGCCACGAACAGGTGCACCGTGCGGTCCGCTTCCTTGTGCCAGCGCAGCGACGCGTTTCCGCCGGTGAGCTGCTGGTCACCCTTCGGCCCCTCGCCGGTGTAGTAGTACAGCGGCCCGCGCTCGTCATCCTCCGCCTGGCCATCGAAGGTGTAGCCGTGCGCTTCCCCCGCGGACGGGTCGGAGTACACGAGCACCATCTTCGACTCCACGGCTGGCTCAATGCCGCCAAAGGTCGCACCCCCAAACGACTGCGCCACGTCCCTGCGCGTCGTCAGCAATCCCGGAACCAGCTCAAGCTCAAACGTCGGCATGCCCGGACTCTAACCGCCAACACCGACAACACCGGGCTCCACAGAAGGAGTTGAACGTGACCACCGCTCCCGAGCACCACCCGACTCCCCAGGACCTGGCCGCGCTGCTGGACCGCGCGGAGCGCGACATCGCCGCCCAGCGCCACGCCTACGGCACCGAGCTGGACGACGACACCGCCGCCCGCGCCGCGTGGAACACCTGGCGCACCCTGCGCGAGCTGGTCCCCGCCATCCGCGCCCTGCTCGACAGCCAGCCGACCCCGACCGGCCCCGCTGCCGCGGTCCGGCACCTGCGCGTGGTCCGTGAGGCCGCGTGATGGCCCGCACCGCGCGCCGGCACGTGGTCATGTGGTCCGGCGGCATCACCAGTTGGGCCGTCGCCCATCTGGTGGCCCAGCGGTACGGCACCGAGAACCTGACGCTGCTGTTCGCGGACACCCGCTACGAGGACGAAGACCTGTACCGGTGGAACCGCGAGGCCAGCGTCCAGATCGGCGTTCCGCTCACCGTGGTTGCGGATGGTCGCACCCCGTGGCAGGTCTTCCGGGACAAGCGCTACATCGGCAACACCCGGATCGCCCCCTGCTCGCAGTTGCTCAAGCAGGCCCCGTGCCGGGACTGGCTGATCGAGCACACCGACCCTGCCCACACGACGGTGTATGTGGGGATCGACTGGACTGAGACGCACCGGGTGCCGGCCATCGTGCGCAACTACCAGCCCTGGACCGCCGAAGCGCCGCTGACCGAACCCCCGTATCGGGACAAGGAGGAGTGGCTGGCCGAAGCCCGCACGCTGGGGCTGGCCCCGCCGCGGCTGTACGAACTCGGTTGGGTCCACAACAACTGCGGAGGCCGCTGCATCAAGGGCGGCCAGGCCCAGTGGGCGCACCTGCTCAAGGTCTTCCCCGACCGCTACGCCGAAGTGGAAGCCGAAGAGAACGACCTGCGCCGCACCCTCGGGGCCGATGTCGCGTTCCTGCGGGACCGCCGCGGCGGCACCACCAAACCGCTCCCGTTGACGGTGCTGCGCCGCCGCATCGAAGGCGGTGACACGAGCGTGGACACCGACGACTGGGGCGGCTGCGGCTGCCTCCCCGACCCCGAAATCACTGCGCCTCCGCCCGATCAGACGCAAACGTTCCAGCTCCAGGAAGCCCCGGACCAGATGCCCGGGGCTTTGCCGTATCTGGCCCCGGACCCGGCCGGCTATGCGCCGGCGCTGGACGGCGACGGCTTCGCCTGGCTTCGCCGGGTCCTGCCGCCGCCCGCCCCGCAGGGTTGCCCGCGCTGCGGCCAGCCGATGCGGCTGCCCGCCATCGCGCTGCTGTGGCAGTGCTCCCGCTGCGACATCCGACAGGAGGAAGCTGCGTGACCAGCCGAAATCCGAAGAAGACACCTGCGCCCGTGCCGCCGTCCGGCACCCCGCTCAAGTCGGCGGACGGCCGGGAGATGGACTGCGAACTCTGCGGCCAGCCGCGGCCCGTGCTGTTCCAGACCACCCCCGACACCCACGAGATTGAGCAGGCCGGCGAGATCGTGCCCGCTCGGGTGTGCCTGCGCTGCTGGTCCAAGCACCACCGCGAAGCGCTCGTCATCTGCCCGCACTGCGGCAACGAGGTGGAGGACGCGCTGTGGTGACCTTCAGCCGCAGCCACGCCGGCCACACCATGACCGTCCACGCCCCGCACGGGACACGGGACTTCGACCGGGCCGCGTTCGACGCCTTCGCCCGCACGGAGCCCGTGTTGGGGCTGGATGTGGAGGGCCGTGCGATCGTGGACGGCGGCCCCGGCCACTTCGGCCCGGACGCCGGCCTGCGACTGGTGCAGTTCGGCACCCCGACCACCGCGTGGGTGCTCAACCCGCTGATCCCGGAGCAGCGCGACGCCATCACGGCGACGCTGGCGGACCCGGGCCGGCACTTCACCACCCACACCAACTACGACGCCCTGGCCGTCTGGTCGGCGTTCGGCATCGCGCTGGGTCAGCGGATCGTGGACACGCACCTGCTGTCCAAGCTGATCAACCCGGACGAACGCGCAGGCCACGGCCTCAAGGAACTGTGTTCGCGGCATCTGGACTCCGGGCTTGCCGAAGCCCAGGCGGCACTCCACGCCCGGATGCGGGAGCTCGCGCCGGTCGGCCACCGCGCCGGCAACAACCCGATCGAATGGGGCTGGAACCACATCCCTGCGACCGATGAGGCGTATCTGGTCTACGCCGGCCTGGATGCGATCTACGTCCGCCGGCTGCTGCCGATCCTGCTCGCGCTGTGCGCGCCGTTCTCCCACCTGGTCCCCATGGAGCAGTGGTTGGGCGCGCAGGCCACCGGCATCACCGTCCGCGGCCTGCTGCTGGACCTGCCCTATACCGAGCGGCTGCTGACGGACATCCAAGGCGAGTTCGAGCAGGCCAGCGAGCTGATCCACGCGACGCTCGGGTTCCCCGGAGGCAGCCCGAAGTTCGCCTACTGGCTGGCCGAGCAGATCACCGGCACCGAACTGCCCCGCACCGAGGGCGGCCAGCCGCAGGTCACCGCCGATTCGCTGGACCTGCTCTGCGCCGAACTCGACGCCGGCACCGCCCAGATCACCGAGCAGGGCGCGGCCATGCTCGCCGCCCGCCGTCGCGTGGCGGCCCTGTCCAACTCCCGCACCAACCTCAGGGCGTTCGTGGCCGCCGCCGATGCGGGCGGGCGGGTGCACCCGCGGATCAACACGCTGCGGGCCAAGACGGGCCGCATGTCGATCACCGACCCGGCCCTGCAGACCCTCAAGAAGCACGACCCGCGCTTGCGGCACTGCTTCCGGGCGGAGGACGGCCACGTGCTGGTCGGCTGCGACTTCTCCGCCGTGGAGGTCCGCGTCGCCGCCGCCCTGAGCAGGGATTCGACGCTGATGCGGGTCATCGCGTCGGGAGCGGACATCCACGACTCCACCGCGGAGCTGATGTACGGCCCCGGGTTCACCAAGGAGCAGCGAACCCACTCCAAGCGGGCCACGTTCGGCACCATCTACGGCGGCGGCGCGAAGGCCCTCGCGTCACAGACCGGGGTGCCCATCTCGGTGGCGCGGCAGGTGATCCAGCGCTGGCAGCGCACCTATCCCGAGGTGATCCGCTTCGGGAAACGCATCGCAGACGCGCCGATCGTGGTGACCGGGTCGGGGCGGCGGATCCCTCCGGACCCCAAGCGCCGCTACGCGAACTCCAACTACGCGATCCAATCCACCGCCCGTGACCTGCTGGTGGCCGCGGTCTACGAACTGGCGACCGTGCACGGCCTGGCCGCGAACCTGTGGCTGTTCGTCCATGACGAAGTCATCGTCCAGGTCCCCGAGCACCAAGCCGAGAAGGTTCGTGACCTGCTCACCGAGGTCATGACCACCCGCTTCCGGGGCGTTCCGATCGCTGCGGAGGCCGAAATCTTCGGCACGCACTGGGGCCGACTCCCCGACCAGGAGCCGGACCGGTGACGGGGCAACTTCGGCTGCACGTACGCCCGGTCACCTTCGCGGTGGCCTGCGGGTTCGTAGACCGGGTCCATCGCCACCACCGCCGCCCGCAAGGCCACCAGTACTCCCTGGGCGCGGTCACCGCGGACGGCACCTTGGTCGGGGTGGCGATCGTCGGCCGCCCGGTCGCCCGACACTTCGACAACGGCCTGACCGTGGAGGTCACCCGCCTGGCCACCGACGGCACCGCCAACGCCTGCTCGCTGCTCTACGCAGCTGCATGGCGCACCGCCCGCGCCGCCGGCTACCAACGCGCCATCACCTACACCCAAGACGGCGAACCCGGCGTCAGCCTGCGCGCCGCGGGCTGGACCAAGGTCGCTGAACTGCCCGCTCGCCCAGGTTGGGACGCCCCTTCTCGTCCCCGAACGTCCCGGGGCACGGACAACATCCGCCGCGTCCTGTGGGAGATCACCACCCACGACGCGGCTGCCCTGCCCGACCTGCGTGACGAAACCCGTAACGAAACCCGGCCCCGCACACGCCCGCCCAGGCGATGCGTCTGCGGACAACCCATCAACTCGCCACCGACCGGGCGGCCGGCCCGCTACTGCTCCCCGGCCTGCCGCCAACGCGCCTACCGGCAACGCCAACAAGCCAACGCCACACCGCCCCGTTAAGGAGACCTGCTGTGCCCATCGGAGAGACCATCATCACCGTGGTCGGGAACCTGACCGCCGACCCCGAGCTGTCCGCCACGCAGGGCGGCGTCCCGCGCGTGGCGTTCACCGTCGCGTCCAACTCCCGGAACTGGGACCGGGACCGGGCCGAGTGGGGAGAGGGCCGCACTCTGTTCCTGCGCTGCACCGCCTTCCGCTGGCTCGCGGAGAACACCGCCCAGAGCCTGCACAAGGGCGACCGGGTCATCGTCACCGGCGCGCTGCGGCAGTGGGAATACACCAGCGCCGACCACGTCCAGCGCACCGGCTACGGCATCGACGTGGAGGACATCGCCGTCTCCCTGCGCTACGCCACGGCCACCGTGAAGCGCACCAACCGCAGCAGTGCGGACGCCCCGCCGACGGATGACCCGTGGGCCGCCTCGGCACCGCCGAAGGGCCGCCGCAGCAAGGCCAGCCAGCCCGTGGACGACCCGTGGGCCAGCACCGGGGCCGGGTTCTCGGACGAGCCGCCGTTCTAGGTGCGCCCTGGGGCAGCCGCCAAGCTTCCCGGCGCGCCGGCTGCCCCAGGCCCCTTGTCCGACCAGCGCATGGCAGAACAGGAGAACCCTCAGCATGCCCGAAGCCCCCGCCCGACCGCAGCAACCCGGCCGGTGGTGGGCCGCCGCCCGCGCCCATGCCCTCGCCGCGGCCACCCTGCACCACCTCGCCGTCTTCCCCCTCGCCCGCTCCAAGTTCCCCGCCATCGCCTCCGCCCACCCCGACGACAACCCGTGCACCGGCCAGTGCGGCCAGGTGGGCCACGGCGTCTACGACGCCAGCACGGACCCCGAGCGGGTGCGGGAGCTGTTCGCCGCCGCACCGTGGGCCGCCGGCTACGGCATCGCCTGCGGACGCACCCCGCACCACCTGTTCGGCCTGGACCTGGACCGCAAAGCCGGCGTGGACGGCGTCGCCAACTTCCGCGCCCTGGCCACCCGTTACGGCATCACGATGCCGCGCACGGCGCTGGTGGTCACCCAGTCCGGCGGCCTGCACGCCTGGCTGTCCGCCCCTCCGGATGTTGTAGTCCCGAACACGGCGTCCGTGCTTGCACAGGGTGTGGATACCCGCGGATCCGGCGGCTACCTGGTCGGCCCCGGCAGCCTCGGACCCCGAGGCCGCTACGCCTTCGCCCCCGGAAGCGGCCCCCAGCACATCGCCCCCGTCCCGCCCCGGCTGCTCGAACTCCTGACACCCCCTCACAAGCCCGCACAGGCACGCTCGAAGGGAATCAGGCCCGGGAGTTCGTCAGGAAGCCCTCAGCGCCGTCTGGACGCGCTTGTGCGGTTCGTCCGCGGCGACGCGTCCCCGGGACGCAACAACCGGCTCTACTGGGCCGCCCGGCAGGCGTTCGCCGCCGACGGAATCGACCCCGAGCAGGCCGCGGCGGACCTGCTCGCCGCCGGCCTGGCGATCGGCCTGGACGAACCCGAGGCCGCCCACGCCATCGCCAGCGCCCGCAAGGGCGCGGCCCGAGACCGACGAAAGGAGGTGACCCGGTGAGCGCGCAGGAGAAGGGACCATCCCAGGCGTCGCAGGTGGTGTCCCTGGCCAAGGCCGGATACACCCTGGTCATGTCCGAGGACGGCCGCCCCTACGGCGTGCGCCGCAACGGCCCCAACGTCGCCCTTCCTCTGCGCGGCAAGGCCGGGCTGCGGTCCCAGCTCGCCCGGCAGTTCGTGGAGGCCAACGGCGGCCAGGTCCCCTCCCAGTCCGCCCTCGCGGACGCCATGACCGTGCTCGAAGGCGTCGCCGGCGCGACCGACCCCGTCCCCGTGCACCTCCGCGTCGCCGGCGACTCCGAACAGGTCGTCATCGACCTCGGCACAGCGGACGGCCGCTGCGTCGTCGCCACCCCCGAGGGCTGGTCGGTGCAGGGGCGCTCCCCGGTGCTGTTCCGCCGCTCCGGGGCCATGTCCCCCATGCCCACCCCCGAGCACACCGGCGCGGACGGACTCGCCCTGCTCCGCGGCCTGTTGAACATGGACGACGGCGCGTTCCACCAGCTCGTGGCCTGGCTGGTCGCCGCCTGGATCCCGCACATCCCGCACCCGGTCCTCACGTTCAAGGGCGAGCAGGGCACCGGCAAGTCCAAGACCGCCCAGATGGTCATCAACCTCGTGGACCCCAGCGCGGCCACCAAGCGGTCGCAGCCGCGGGACGTGAAGACGTGGGCCACGCAGGCGTTCAACTCCTGGGCGCTGTGCCTGGACAACGTCTCCACCATCGCCCCGTGGTTCTCCGACACCCTGTGCAAGGCGGTCACCGGCGACGGCATCGTGGACCGCGCCCTCTACACCGACGACGACGTGGTCGTGCTCACCTTCCGCCGGGTCATCGCCATGACCACCATCGACGCCGGCGCGCTGGCCGGCGACCTGGCCGAACGGCTGATGATGCTCGAACTCCAGGTGATCCCCGAGGACCGGCGCCGCACAGAGGAGGAACTGGACGCCGCATACGACCAGGCCCGGCCCGCGATCCTGGCCGCGCTGTTCGACCTGCTGGCCGCCGTGCTGCGGGAATTGCCCTCCGTGCACCTGGAACGCATGCCCCGCATGGCCGACTTCGCCCGCGTCCTGGCCACCGTGGACCGCGTCCAGGGCTGGAACACCCTGGCCGACTACCTCAAGGCGTCCGAGTCCGTGGCGATCGAGGCCCTGGAGGCCGACCCGTTCGCCGCCGCCGTGGTCGCCTTCGTGGAGACGCACGGCGCGTTCTCCGGCACCGTCAGCCATCTGCTGACGCTGCTGCCGCCACCGGAGACGCACACCCCGAAGTGGCCCAAGACCTCCGCCAACGCCGGGTCGCTGCTGCGGCGGTTCGCGCCTGCGCTACGGGCCGCGGGGATCGCCTTCGAGGAAGGCCGGACCCTGGACCGGAACCGGGCGCGGTGCATCTGGCTGACCCCGTCTCCAGAGATTGCCCGTAAATCGCTGTCCGCACCGTCCGCGCTGTCCGCAAGCCCGGCTGACCTGCGCGAACCTGCGGACAGCGATTCGAGGGTCGCTGTCCGCACGCCGTCCAATCGCTGTCCGCAAACCCCGATTGCGGACAGCGAATCCGCATCTGCGGACAGCGACCCGAAATCGCTGTCCGCAGGAAACCCCAGCTCACACCCCGTTGCGGACAGCGCGGACGCTGCGGACAGCGATTTGCGGGCAATCTCTGGCTACCACCTGCGCTGCGCGGCCTGCGGACAGCCCATCGACCCCGAACTCACCGCCGCCGGACACCTCACCCACCCCGACTGCGCACCCAACTGAGTCCACCACCGAAGTCCCCGGGCAGGCCAAGTCCTGTCCGGGGACTCCCATTTCCGGAGGAGCCTGCCTTGAGCAAGTCCAGCGGCGCACCCCTCGACAAGCTCACCCTGGCCGAGGTCTGCGAGGAACTGCGGATCTCACGATCCACCTTCTACGACTGGCGCGCGAAGGGCCGCGCCCCGCGCTGCATCAAGCTCCCGAACGGCGACCTGCGGATCCGCAGGATCGACCTGGACAACTGGCTGGACGACCTGGAGGACGCCGCCTAATGACCGACCGGCTCAGCTACGACGTGAAGATCTGGAAGACGACCGTCTACGCCGGTAAGCGGGGCACCACCTACACAGTTCGATGGACTGTCGCGGGCGCATACTTCCCGAAGACCTTCGCCACTTCCGCGCTCGCCGAGAGCTTCCGATCGAAGCTCGTGACCGCAGCGGCCGACGGCAAAGGCTTCGACAGGGAGACCGGTCTCCCTGTATCGATGCGCACCGAACAGGCCTCCACCTCCTGGTACGACTTCGCAGTTGAGTACGTGGATGCTCGATGGGGTGACATGGCGGCCAACGGTCGGAAGAACGTTGCCCGCGTTCTGACCGCCGTCACCATGGCTACGCTCAAGGCGACACCACGAGTCCCGGAACTGGAAGTCCGTACAGCCCTGCGGGAGTTCGCCTTCAACTGCAACCGGCGGGCGGATGCACCCACCGAAGTACAGGCCATCCTCCGTTGGGTCCAGCGCAACAGCCAGCCGATGAGCCTGTGGGAGGACCCCCGGAGAGCGGACCAGGTGTGGCGCGATGTGACCACGCGCCTGGACGGGACGCGGGTCGCCGCCTCCAGCGTGAAACGCATCCGGCGCGCACTGAACCCTGTTCTGGAGTACGCAGTGCACAAGCAGGCGCTGCCGACGAATCCTCTGCCGAAGCAGAAGGCGGCAGCGCGTACCAAGCCCAACACGGCCATCGACAAGCGCTGTCTCATCAGTCTGGAGCACACCGCCCTGCTGCTCGACGCGATCTACCACCGACCGCGCGGCGGGCCGCGGTTGCACGCCTTCTTCGCGACCCTGCGGTACTGCGGCTTGCGGCCCGAGGAAGCCGTCGCCCTGCGCGTCAGTGACGTGACCCTTCCAGAAGAAGGGTGGGGTGAGCTGACCGTCCACCGGGCAACGCCCGAGGTGGGTAGGCAGTGGACCGACTCCGGAGAGATCCACGACAACCGTCCGCTGAAGGGCCGCGAGGCCGGGGACACCCGGCTGGTTCCGGTTCAGCCCGACCTCGTGAAGATCCTCCGTGCGCACATCGTCCGCGAGCGCTTGAAGCCGGGGGACATCTTGTTCAAGGGGGAATTCGGCGGGGTGCTCGCAGGGGTCGTGTTCCGGCGGGCCTGGAAGAGGGCCCGCGAGCAAGTCTTCGCCTCGCAGCCACACGTGCTCGCATCCCCGATGGGACGCCGGGTCTACGACAACCGGCACTCCTGTCTGACGGAGTGGCTGAACGGCGGCACGCCGCCGGCTCAGGTGGCCGAGTGGGCCGGAACGAGCGTGGCTCTGCTGCATTCGACGTACGCGCGGGTGGTCACCGGCCAGAAGGAGCGCGTTCTGGCCCAGCTTGCGGTGCCGGTGTGGGTGCCCGGCGCACCCGAGTAGCGCGGAAAACTTCGTCGCGTATTCGTCGGGGACACCCGCAAAAGGCCGCCTGCAGCCGGACGCCGTCGGACACTACCGCCTTCGATCGGTGGCGATCCGACGGCGTCCAAGCGGGGGTCCTATGGGCACTGACCTGGGACAACCACTGAACCAGAGGAGCGATTCAGCAAGTGCCCCCGGCAGGACTCGAACCTGCGACCAAGTGCTTAGAAGGCACCTGCTCTATCCGCTGAGCTACGGGGGCTGGGCCGGTAAGGAGCCCGGTCCTGCAGGCCGGGGGCACGGGGGTGCGTTGGGCCGAGGAGGTCCTGCCGTGGGACAGGATAGAGCGGGCTGGGCTCGCTACCTGGTGCTCATGGCGGGGCCGCACGGGCGATCCCTCCGGGAGAGCGGTCTGATAATCGCAGGTGGGGTGGCTCACGCGCAGCGGTCCTGAAGCACTGGGGGCGGGCTGTTGTCCAAGCGTTACTGCGCTGCTGCCCCAGCCGTTATGCCCCGCGCCGGGGGCGCCCGGTGCGGTCGGAAGGTGTTCGGGACATGCCCATACCGTGGCCGGAAAGTACACACGATCGGGTGGGGTCCCGTGAAGGCTTCGCAAAGGATGTACACACCCCCGATGTTGTTCACAGGTTCTCGGCCGGGGCTTCAAGCGGGGAGTGGCGCGCGGCAGAGTCTGGGGCGAGCGGCCGACGAGGGCGGAGCCAGAGCGGAGAGGGACTGCCGTGCTGATGAACTCGACGATGGTGACAGTGACCGGCACAGCGGTGACGGGGGTGCGCTACGCGCTGACGGTGACTGGGGTGCCGGTGGCGCACTTCCGCCTGGCGGCTCACGAGAGGCGCTTCGACCGGCAGCGGCAGGCGTGGGTCGAGGGGGAGCCCAGCTACTTCACCGTGTGGGCGTGGAAGTGGCTGGCCGAGAACATCCTCGGGTCGATCCTGCGCGGCGATCCGGTGCTGGTGGCCGGCCGGATGCGGGTGCGGGAGTGGGAGGTCGGCGAGGGCAAGCGCCGTGGCGTGGCGGCTGAGATCGAGGCGACGTCGATCGGACACGACCTGAGCCGGGGCACGACGGTCTTCCGACGTACCGTCAAAGGTCAGACGCCACGAAGGCCACTTCATCGGGCGAGGCTCGGACAGGTCGGCGGCGGTGAGGTCCGGGGAATCACGAGACCAGGCGAACTCGCCGGGGTCGGAACGCCCGTGGAGCCGGAGCCCCAGCAACCCGAGGAGGTTCTCGAGTTCCGTGAAGGGGAGGAGGGCCGACCGAGAGGAAAGGACGAGCTCCCGGGCTCGGGGCGGTGCGGTGCGGCCGCCATGGCGCCGGTCGGAGTTCCGTCCGAAGTCCCGTCGGAAGTCCCGTCGGAAGTCCCGTCGGAAGTTCCCTCCCGGGTTCGGGTCCGGAGTCCCTCCCCGGGCGAAGTTCGGGCCGACATCAGGCTCATGCCGACGGCGCATGACACATCGTCCCGGGCTGCCGCCCCGGCCGCACGCGGCCGGGCCCTGCGGCAAACCGCCGACGCCGGGTGAGCGGGCGGCCCGCACCCAGCAGAGCGTGCCGTGCCCCAGCGGACTCCCGCTGACCAGAGCAGACCGGACCGTGCGCGCGGGCGCGTGCGGGAGGGAGGCGGCCGGTGCGGCAGAATAGAAGGCTGTAACTGATATCAGGCTGTAGCCAAGCCCATCGACGATGCCGGACGGTTCATCTTGGCCGAGTACATCTACACCATGCGCAAGGCACGGAAGGCGCACGGCGACAAGGTCATCCTTGACGACGTGACGCTCAGCTTCCTGCCCGGTGCGAAGATCGGCGTCGTGGGGCCCAACGGCGCCGGTAAGTCGACCGTGCTGAAGATCATGGCCGGTCTGGAGCAGCCCTCCAACGGTGATGCCTTCCTCTCCCCCGGCTACACGGTCGGCATGCTGCTCCAGGAGCCCCCGCTCGACGAGTCGAAGACCGTGCTGGAGAACGTCCAGGACGGCGTGGCCGAGACCAAGAAGAAGCTCGACCGCTTCAACGAGATCGCCGAGCTGATGGCCACCGACTACTCGGACGCGCTGCTCGAGGAGATGGGCAAGCTCCAGGACGACCTGGACCACGCCAACGCGTGGGACCTGGACGCCCAGCTGGAGCAGGCCATGGACGCCCTCGGCTGCCCTCCCGGGGACTGGCCGGTCACCAACCTCTCCGGTGGTGAGAAGCGCCGGGTCGCGCTCTGCAAGCTGCTGCTCGAGGCCCCCGACCTGCTGCTGCTCGACGAGCCCACCAACCACCTGGACGCCGAGTCCGTGCAGTGGCTGGAGCAGCACCTGGAGAAGTACGCCGGCACCGTCGTCGCCGTCACCCACGACCGCTACTTCCTCGACAACGTCGCCCAGTGGATCCTGGAGCTCGACCGCGGCCGGGCCTACCCCTACGAGGGCAACTACTCCACCTACCTGGAGACCAAGCAGTCCCGCCTCAAGATCGAGGGGCAGAAGGACGCCAAGCGCGCCAAGCGCCTCAAGGAAGAGCTGGAGTGGGTCCGCTCTAACGCCAAGGGCCGCCAGGCCAAGTCGAAGGCGCGTCTGGCCCGCTACGAGGAGATGGCGGCCGAGGCCGAGAAGATGCGGAAGCTGGACTTCGAGGAGATCCAGATTCCGCCGGGCCCGCGTCTGGGCAACGTGGTCATCGAGGCCGAGCACCTCAACAAGGCCTTCGGTGAGAAGGTCCTGGTCGACGACCTGTCCTTCACCCTTCCGCGCAATGGCATCGTCGGTGTCATCGGCCCGAACGGCGCCGGCAAGACCACGCTGTTCAAGATGCTGCTCGGGCTGGAGAAGCCGGACAGCGGCAACGTGAAGATGGGCGACACGGTCAAGGTCTCCTACGTCGACCAGTCCCGCGCCAACATCGACCCGAACAAGACCCTGTGGGAGGTCGTGTCCGACGGCCTCGACTGGATCAACGTCGGCCAGGTGGAGATGCCGTCGCGAGCCTACGTCTCCGCGTTCGGTTTCAAGGGCCCGGACCAGCAGAAGCCGGCCGGCGTCCTCTCCGGCGGTGAGCGCAACCGGCTGAACCTGGCGCTGACGCTCAAGGAGGGCGGCAACCTGCTGCTCCTCGACGAGCCGACCAACGACCTGGACGTCGAGACGCTGAGCTCGCTGGAGAACGCCCTGCTGGAGTTCCCCGGCTGCGCCGTGGTGATCTCCCACGACCGGTGGTTCCTCGACCGTGTGGCCACGCACATCCTGGCCTACGAGGGCGACTCCAAGTGGTTCTGGTTCGAGGGCAACTTCGAGTCCTACGAGAAGAACAAGGTCGAGCGGCTGGGTGCCGACGCGGCGCGTCCGCACCGGGCCACGTACCGCAAGCTGACCCGCGACTGACACCCGAGGGCCCGGCCTGGCCTTGCGTCCGGCACCGGGTGACGGGGCGCCGCCGTTCCGGCGGTGGGCTCCGTCCCCCGGGCCGGGGCACTTCACCCGCACGCAACAACCACCGGGCAGGATCGGAGAGCTGAGTCGGCGTCAGGCCGCCGCAGCACGCCGGCCCCAGCGCCGTCCTGTCCCCGCACCGCCGAGTACAACGGAGATCCAGTGGCCCGCCACATATACGCCTGCCCCCTGCGCTGGTCCGACATGGACGCGTTCGGGCACGTCAACAATGTGAACTTCCTGCGGTACCTGGAAGAGGCCCGGATCGACTTCACCTTCACCAACGCCGGCGAGGCCGGGGAGAAGGCGTTCTCCGAGGGCTCGGTGGTGGCCCGTCACGAGATCGACTACCTGCGTCCCCTCGTCTACCGGCCGGAGCCGGTCGTCATCGAGACCTGGCTCACCAAGCTGGGCAACGCCTCCTTCACGGTGGCGTACGAGATCAAGGACGAGGACACCGTCTACGTCCGGGCCTCGACCGTCGTGGTGCCCTACGACCTGGCCTCGGCCCGGCCGCGACGGCTCACCGCGGGCGAGCGGGCCTTCCTCGCCCCCTACCTCGAGGTCGGAGAGCCGGTCGCGGCATGAGCACCGCCGTCCAGCCCCCGCTCCACCTCGCCGAGCCGCGCGAAGCCGCCGACCTGGCGGCCTTCTTGACGCGACTGCTGCGTTTCGACCGCGCCGCTGCCGTACGGCTGCAGAGCGCGCACGGGGTGCTGGCCGTCTTCGCCCGGCTGCCTCTGGGCGAGGCCGGGCCGATCGTGGTGCGGACGACGCCTCTGGCCGGTCCTGCGGAGGGGGCCCCGCTCGATCTGACGGCCGCCGCAGGCGAACTGCTGGATCTCGTGGGTGCGGCCGAGGTCGACGGCCTGCTCCGGCTGCCGACGGCGATCACGGGTCCGGCCTGGGCCGGGCTGCTGCCACCGCGCGGCGGCTGGCAGCGCATCGACGAGTTGGAGACGGGTCCGCTGGCCGCCGCCGTCCGGGCCGCGGTGGGCGAGTTCCGCCGGGCAGCCGAAGCGACCGCCGTCGACGAGAGGGCCGGCGAGCTCCAGCCGGCAGGCGGAGACGCGGTGGCGGAGGCGATCTGGTCCCGTCGGGTGCACCCCGCCGGACTGACCGTACGCGCACTGCACGCGGCACAGCTCGCCGGACTCCTGCACCAGTCCCGCACCGTGACGCTCCATCAGCATCCGTCCTGGCTGCGGCTGGCCGCGCCCCGTGGAGCGGTCATCGTCCGCCGCGCCCCGGCTCCGGGCCTCGGCCTGGGCCTGACGCCGCTGCGCTGACGTCATTGCAGTGACACCGCTGCGCTGACCTCACTGCAGTGACACCGCCGCACTCGCATCCCTGTGCTGAGGCCGCTGCGTTGACGTCGCCGCGGACGAGGACGGTGACGGCCCCGCGGGCCGACCGGAGTTGTCAGTGCCGTGCGGCACGATGCCGGGCAACAGGTGAAGACTCTGCCCGCCTTGCCGGGCGTCTCATGGGCGGGTGGGTGCCATGAAACTCCGAATCGAACGCGACGACTTCGCGCAGGCGGTGGAGTGGTGCGCGCACGCCCTGCCGCACCGCTCCCCGGTCCCCGCGCTGGGCGGCCTGCTGCTGACGGCCGATCCGGACGAGCAGGTGCTGACGGTGGCGGGCTTCGACTACGAGGTGTCCGCACGCTTCGAGGCACGGGCCGAGGTGCTCACCGCAGGAGAGGTGCTGGTGCCGGGGCGGCTGCTGGCGGACCTCGCCCGCTCGCTGCCGGACCACCCGGTCGAGGTGAGCACGGAGCCTGGTGACGGCGAGGACGTCCAGGTGCTCTGCGGACCGGTGCAGTTCGCGCTGCCCGCGATCCCCCGCGAGGACTATCCGCGCCTTCCCGAACTCCCGCCCGTGCTGGGCACGGTGGACGGGCCGGCCTTCGCGGAAGCCGTCGCGCAGGTCGCCGTCGTCGCCGGGCGCGACGAGGCGCTGCCCTTCCTGACGGGTGTGCGCATCGAGCTGGCGGGGGACGTGCTGCGTCTCGTCGCGACGGACCGGTACCGGCTCGCCGTCCGCGAACTGGCGTGGGAGCCCACCGCGGAGGTGCCTGCGCCGGAGGCGGTGGCGCTGGTCCCCGCCAAGAGTCTCTACGAGTTGGCACGGTCGTTGCAGAAGGGCGAACGGATCGCGCTCGCGCTGACGCCGGATGCCGCTGCGGCGGCCCCGGCGGCGGCCGGCAACGGCCTGATCGGCTTCCGGGCGGGCGCGCGGCAGGCGACCACGCGGTTGCTGGCCGGGGAGTTCATCACCTACCAGCGGATCTTCCCGGCCGCCTACGCGGGCGAGGCCGTCGTCGGGCGACAGGCGCTGCTCGACGCGGTGAAACGGATCTCCCTGGTGGCTGAACGGCACCTGCCGGTCCTGCTCGCGCTGGACCCGGACCGGCTGGTCGTCCGGGCGGGCGCGGGCGGCGAGGCGCGCGGCCGAGAGGAGTTGCCCGCGCGGTATTCCGGCGCGCCCGTGGTCCTGGCGGCCAACGCGGCATACCTGACGGAGGGGTTGACGGTGCTGGGTACGCCGTACGCCCGGCTGGGCTTCACGACCCCGACGAAGCCCGCCGTGCTGACGCCCTGTCAGGCCCCGGAGGAGTCCGTCGAGTCCGGCGGCGATGCCGGGTCCTCGGCGCCGTACCGGTACCTCTTCATGCCCCAGCGGAGTACAGGCCGGGCGTAGCGCCGGATCCCGTCCCGGCAGGCGCGCCACGGGCGCGTGCACCGGCCCGCGTGCACCGGCCCGCCTGTCGGTCCCGACGGCGACCGCCACGCTCGGGGCTTCCGTGTGGATCCGCCGGTCACCGGACGCGTCGTCGTTGCCCCGCTCTGCTCTGCGCGCGAACGCCTCGGTCCTGCCTGCCTGGTGCGCGGCCCCCAGCAGTCGCGGGCCGGAGGAGCAAGCCCCGGGCTGACGCCTCGGTCCCCGCATCCGGCATCCGCCCCCGGCGGCGGAGCCGCCCTCGGCCGGAGTGTCAGTGCCCGGTGATACGTTCGCTGAGCAGGAAGGACAGATGCCGAGAACCCCACGAGCGCCCCGTCGGACACCCCGGCTGAGGGCAGCACGGGTCGTGACGGACGAAAGGCCGGGCAGTGGCACAGCGGATGGCCGTGGTGCCGGAGCAGGACGGGCCGGGTGGGCGGATGCTGCCGCTCAGCGAGGACGGCAGCCCGGCCGGGCCGGTCGAGCGCGCGCCCGAT
The DNA here is from genome assembly GCF_042658505.1 of Streptacidiphilus monticola. NCBI lineage: Bacteria > Bacillati > Actinomycetota > Actinomycetes > Kitasatosporales > Streptomycetaceae > Streptacidiphilus > Streptacidiphilus monticola. The sequence goes on from NZ_JBHSQJ010000083.1 coordinate 28,659, forward strand.
CTCGCGGCGGCCATGGCCCGGTACGAGGCGGAGCGGGCTCCCCGCTGGGTCTGGGCGGCCACGGACGAGGTGTATCCGCGCCTGCTCCCCCGGCTGCCGGAGGGCCGGCTGGCCCGGTGCCACGACGTCAAGCTGGTCGAGCCACTGCTCCTCGCGCACGAGGACCAGTGGGGTGCGCCCCGCTCGCTCGGCGCGGCCTGGGCGCGGCTGCGGGGGCTCCCCGTGCCGGAGGATCTGCCCCTCGGGCTGGCCGACGGCGAACTCCACGACCAGGACGCCCTGTTCGCCCCGGACCGCAGTCGGCTGTCGCCGGGCACGGATCCGCTGGAGGCGCTGGTCGCGGTCCATGCCGAGCAGCAGCGGCAACTGGCCGCGCTGCCGGAGGCAGACCGGCACGGCCTGCGCCTGCTCTGCGCCGCCGAGTCCGCGGGCGGACTCCTCGCCGCGGAGATGACCTACGACGGCCTGCCGTGGAGTGCCGAGGTGCACGACGCCCTGCTGGTGGACCTGCTCGGCCCGCGCCCTGCCGGGGGCGGGCGTCCGCCCAAGCTGGCGGCGCTCGCGCTGGAGCTCCAACAGGCCCTCGGCGGACGCCCGTTCAATCCGGACTCGCCGGGCCAGGTGCTCCGGGCCTTCGCCGAGCAGGGCGTGCACCTGCCGTCCACCCGCAACTACCTGCTGCGGCAGGTGGACCATCCGGCCGCGCCCCTGCTGCTGCGCTACAAGGAGCTGGCCCGGATCCACGCCGCCCACGGCTGGTCCTGGCGCGAGGCCTGGGCCCGGGACGGGCGGTTCCGGCCCGAGTACGTCGTGGGCGGGGTGGTCTCCGGGCGCTGGGCGAGCCGGGGCGGCGGGGCCCTGCAGATCCCGCGCATCCTGCGCGGGGCGGTGGTGGCGGACCCGGGCTGGCGTCTGGTCGTCGCGGACGCGGGCCAGTTGGAGCCGCGGGTGCTCGCGGCGATGTCCGGGGACCCGGGGCTGATCCGCGCCGGTGCGGCGGGCGACCTCTATGCCGGCCTGGCCGCGGACGCCTTCGGCGGCGACCGGGCCCGGGCCAAGCTCGGCCTGCTCGGGGCGATGTACGGTCAGACGACCGGTGAGACCGGGCAGTTGGTGGCGGTGCTGCGACGACGCTTCCCGCAGGCGATGGGGCTGGTCGAAGCGGCGGCCCGGACCGGCGAGTCGGGTGGGCAGGTCCGCTCGCGGCTGGGCCGGGTCTCCCCTCCCCCGTCGCTCGGCTGGGACGAACGTCTCACCGCCGAGGGCGGCGGCGCGGACGCGCGCAGCCGGGGGCGGTTCACCCGCAACTTCGTGATCCAGGGAAGCGCGGCGGACTGGGCTCTCGCCCTGGTGGCCGCGCTGCGTCGGCGGCTCGCCGAGTTGCCGACCGCGGTGCCGGGCGACCGGCCGCGGCTGGTCTTCTTCCAGCACGACGAAGTCATCGTGCACACCCCGGCGCAGCTCGCCGACGCGGTGTGCGCGGCCGTCGCCGCCGCGGGAGACGAGGCCCGCCGCCTCGTCTTCGGTGACACTCCGGTCCACTTCCCGCTGGACACGCACGTCGTCGAGCGGTACGCGGACGCCAAGGGCGGCGCCGCGGAGGACGAGCACGAGCTCGAGGACGAGTAGCCCGCAGCCCCGCGGGCGTCAGGGGTCGATTCGCCCAGGGGGGACGGTGCCGGCCGGACCCCGCCGAAGGCACACGGCGGAACGCGACAACCCCTGGATGCGGCAAGGATGTTGGCCAGGCCCTCCGCACGACGGGCCGTTCAAGGCAGGCGCAGGCGGCCGTTCAAGGCAGGCGCAGCCGGGCTTCCTCACGGCGGAAGGCGCGTTCGCCCACTGTCAGGAACAGCAGGCGCAGGGCCAGCGGCAGGGTCCCGAGCACCCTCGCCCGCTCCGCTGACGAGGCGTCACGCAGGATCAGCCCCAACTCCGTGAAGAGCCGGTCCTGGGGAACGTGCCTGCGTGCGGCCGCCCCCACCGCGAGCCACTCGTCCGGGGACACCGAGGCCGGCACAAGAGGCAGCACCTCGGCCTCCTCCCGGTCCACCTGCGCCGCCACGCCGCGGGCCACCGCCTCCAACTGCGAGGCCAGAGGCTCGGGACAGGCCGCGGGCTGTGCCCGCCAGCGGGCCAGGGTGACCAGGGCGTCGTCCACCAGGACGTCCAACTCGACCCGGTGGCAGCCCATCCGCTCCCGCAGACCGACCGCCCCCGGCGTCCGGGCGACCAGCAGCGGCCACAGCACCTCCTCCTCCGCGCGGTGATGGTCGATCAGGCTGCGCAGCACGCACTCCACCCGGTCCGCGACCCGTCCGGCGCGGGACAGGTCCCCCGGCGGGACGCCGCGGACCAGCAACGGGGCCGTCGCGGACTCCCGCCGCAGCATCCGGTGCACGAGCACCGCGTCGTGCGTCATGTCCACCCCTGCTACATCCCCCGCGCCCGGCCCACGCATCCCCGAGGGTCGGGGCGCACGGGAGCAGTAACGGGGCACTGGGCACGTGTCCGGCGGCTTGTCCGGCCGCTGTGAGTGCGGCCCGGTGGGCGGTCCTGCGGATTGGCCGCCCCTGGGCGAGGCCGTGCGGATGGCCTGCGTCAGGTCGTCCGGCAGTTCAGCGGCCGGACAGCGATACGCTCAGGCATGGCCCTCGCCCGCACTGCTCTGCTCACCACCGCGCGCCTCATGCTGCAGGAGACGACGCCCGCCGAGGCCGCCGTCATCGCGGCGGGCGGGCGGAGCGTGTGGCACTGGACGGACGGAGTCCCCGGAGACGGGGTGCGCAGCCTCGCCGGGATCGTCGGCCGCGCCGACGACGTGGGGTGGTTCCTCCCGGGCTGGGGCCTTTACGTCGTCACTTCACGGGAGAGCGGTGAGGCGCTGGGCGCCGTCGGCTTCCACGGTCCGCCCGGCCCGGACGGCTGCGCGGAGTTGGGGTACGAGCTGGCGCCGTCGACCCGGGGCCGAGGTCTCGGGACCGAGGCCGTCGCGGCGATGTGCGCGGAGGTGCTCGGGCGGCCCGGCGTGCGGGGGCTGGTCGCCTGCACGGCCTGCGACAACACGGCGTCCCAACGGCTGCTGCTCCGCTGCGGTTTCGTCTCCGACGGAGCTGACGGCCCGTTGCTCCGCTTCCGCCTGACGCCTGCGGCGGCCGAGGCCGGCCAGTTGCCGTGACGGCGAGGGCGGCCACGCCGCGGCCGTGAAGGCCGCGCATCCGGCTGCGCCCTGAGCCGACGGCTGCCGGCAAGCGGGAGCGACAGCCCCGGCGGCCGGAGCAACAGCGCGCGACAGGCCGAAGCAACGGCCCCGGCAAGCGGGAGCGACAACCCGCCCGGCCGGGAGCAGCGACCGCCGCGCAAGCGGGAGCAACAACCCCCGCGACCGGGGTAGCGGCCGCCGCGCAAGCGAGAGCGACAACCCCCGCGACCGGGAGCAGCAACCGCGGCGCAAGCGGGAGCAACAACCCCCGCGACCGGAGCAACGGCCCCGACAGGAGGAAGCAGGACGTCCGCTTGCACGCCGCGTCCCGGCCCTGGCGGGCCCGACCCACTTCCCACCCAGCCCAGCCGTACCCACACGCTCTCCCTTCGGGGAGGCACCGCCGGGGCACTGCCCCGAACCCCCGCCCCAGCTCGGGGCTGGCCCACCCCCGGATAACGGTTCGACACCCCGTACTCCCCCTTGCGTAGGCTTGGGGCGCAATGGGTACCCCGCAGAGTTCCTCCGCCGAGTCAGCCGTCACCGCCGCTCCGAACGAGTCGACCGCCGCCCCCCGCCGTCCGCGCGGCCGGGGCCGCTCCGGCGCGCCCGGGCACCGGCCCTCCGGGCCGCCCGTCGCGGCGACGCCGGGTCTCGCCGAGCAGCTGGCCCGGCTTGACGGGCTGTCACTCCGCGACGCGGACAAGCTCGGTCGCCGCCTCGAAGGGCTGCGCAAGATCCGTGAGCCGGAGAAGCGCGCGAGCGTGCTGGCCGCGGTCACCGCCGACATCGACGCCGCCGAGCTGCGGCTGGCCGCACGCCGCGACTCGCTGCCGACGCCCACGTACCCGGAGAGCCTGCCGGTCTCGGCCCGTCGCGAGGACATCCTCGACGCCATCCGCGACCACCAGGTGGTGATCATCGCCGGTGAGACCGGCTCCGGCAAGACCACCCAGATCCCCAAGATGTGCCTCGAACTCGGGCGCGGCGTCCGGGGTCTGATCGGCCACACGCAGCCGCGCCGCATCGCCGCCCGCACCGTGGCCGAGCGCGTCGCCGAGGAGCTGGGCACCGAACTCGGCTCGACCGTCGGCTGGAAGGTCCGGTTCACCGACCAGGTCGGCCCGCAGACCGCCGTGAAGGTGATGACCGACGGCATCCTGCTCGCCGAGATCCAGAACGACCGGCAGCTGCGCCAGTACGACACGCTGATCATCGACGAGGCGCACGAGCGCAGCCTCAACATCGACTTCATCCTCGGCTATCTGAAGCAGCTGCTGCCCAAACGCCCCGACCTCAAGGTGGTCATCACCTCCGCGACGATCGACCCGGAGCGCTTCGCCCGCCACTTCGCGGACCCGCGCACCGGCGAGGACGCCCCGATCATCGAGGTCTCCGGCCGCACGTATCCGGTCGAGGTCCGCTACCGGCCGATCATCGACGACGCCGAGGCGGACGAGGACGGCGCGGACGCCGCCGACGTCGACCGGGACCGCGACCAGGTGCAGGCGATCTGCGACGCCGTGGACGAGCTGAGCCGGGAGGGCAGCGGCGACATCCTGGTCTTCCTGTCCGGCGAGCGCGAGATCCGCGACACCGCCGAGGCGCTGGAGCGCCAGAACCTGCGCCACACCGAGATCCTCCCGCTCTACGCCCGGCTGTCCTCCGCCGAGCAGCACCGGGTCTTCCAGCCGCACACCGGCCGCCGGATCGTGCTGGCCACCAACGTCGCCGAGACCTCGCTCACCGTTCCCGGCATCAAGTACGTGATCGATCCGGGCACCGCGCGCATCTCCCGGTACAGCCACCGCACGAAGGTGCAGCGGCTGCCGATCGAGGCGGTCTCGCAGGCCAGCGCGAACCAGCGCAAGGGCCGCTGCGGCCGCACCAGCGACGGCATCTGCATCCGGCTGTACTCGGAGGAGGACTTCGAGTCCCGGCCCGAGTTCACCGATCCGGAGATCCTGCGCACCAACCTGGCCTCCGTCATCCTGCAGATGACCGCCGCCGGGCTGGGCGACATCTCCGCCTTCCCGTTCATCGAGCCGCCGGACCGCCGCAACGTCAAGGACGGCGTGGACCTGCTCCAGGAGCTGCACGCCCTCGAGTACGACGCCGAGCGTCGGCGCAACCAACTGACGCCGATCGGGCGGAAGTTGGCGCAGCTCCCGGTGGACCCGCGCCTGGCCCGGATGGTGCTGGAGGCCGAGCGCAACGGCGTCGTGCGCGAGGTCATGGTGATCGCGGCGGCGCTGTCGATCCAGGACCCGCGCGAGCGCCCGGTGGAGAAGCGCGCCCACGCGGACCAGCTGCACGCCCGGTTCACCGACAAGACCTCGGACTTCCTCACCTACCTGAACCTGTGGCGCTATCTGAAGGAGCAGCAGAAGGCGCTCTCCTCCAGCCAGTTCCGCCGGATGTGCAAGGCCGAGTTCCTCAACTACCTGCGGATCCGCGAGTGGCAGGACATCGACGCCCAACTGCGGCAGGTCGCCAAGCAGTTGGACATCGACCTGGGCTCCGCCCATGGCGCCGACGAGGTGGACGGCGGCGCGGTGCACCGCTCGCTGCTGGCCGGCCTGCTCTCGCACGTCGGTGCCAAGGACCCGGAGAAGCAGGAGTACTTCGGCGCCCGCGGCGCCAAGTTCGCCGTGTTCCCCGGATCGGCGCTGTTCCGCAAAACGCCGGCCTGGGTGATGGCGGCGGAGCTGGTGGAGACGTCCCGGCTGTGGGCGCGGATCGCCGCCAAGGTCGAGCCGCAGTGGATCGAGGACCTGGCCCAGCACCTGGTCAAGCGCAGCTACAGCGAGCCGCACTGGGAGAAGGACCGCGGGCAGGTGATGGCCTTCGAGAAGGTCACCCTGTACGGGGTCACCCTGGTCGCGGGCCGGAAGGTCGGCTACGGCTCGATCGACCCGGAGGTGGCGCGCGAGCTGTTCATCCGCCGGGCCCTGGTCGAGGGCGACTGGCGCACGCACCACCGCTTCTTCCACGACAACCGCAAACTCCTGGACCAGGTCGAGGAGTTGGAGAACCGGGCGCGCCGCCGTGACATCCTCGTGGACGAGGAGACCCTGTTCGACTTCTACGACCAGCGGGTGGGCAAGGAGGTCGTCTCCGCCGCCCACTTCGACAGCTGGTGGAAGAAGGCGCACCGGTCCAAGCCCGACCTGCTGACCTTCACGCCCGACCTGCTCGTCAACGAGAAGGCCGAGGAGGTCACCCAGCGGGACTATCCGGACACCTGGCACCAGGGCGAGCTGGAGCTGCCGCTCACCTACCAGTTCGAGCCGGGAGCGGCGGCGGACGGCGTCACCGTGCACATTCCGCTGACGCTGCTGAACCAGGTCAAGCCGGTCGGCTTCGACTGGCAGATCCCGGGCCTGCGCGAGGAGTTGGTGACGGCGCTGCTGCGTTCGCTGCCGAAGGCGCTGCGCCGCAACTTCGTCCCCGCCCCGGACTACGCGCGCCGGCTGATGGAGTCGCTGCCCGGGCGGCCGGAGGAGGACTACGACAAGCCGCTGGTCGAGATCCTGGAGTGGGAGCTGCACCGGATGCGGGGCATCCCGGTCCCCCGCGACTCCTGGAACATCGACGCGGTGCCGGACCACCTGCGGATGACCTTCCGGGTCCACGACGAGCGCGGCCGCAAGCTGGCCGAGGCGAAGGACCTGGAGCGGCTGAAGCTGGAGCTCAAGTCCCGTACCCAGCAGGCGATCGCGAAGGCCGCGGGCGGCCTGGAGCGGAGCGGCCTGAAGGACTGGACGATCGGCGAGCTGCCGCACACCTTCGAGATGAAGCGCGGCGGCCAGACGGTCAAGGGCTTCCCCGCGCTGGTGGACGAGGGCGACTCGGTGGCCGTGCGGCTCCTTGACACCGCACACGAGCAGCGCAACGCGATGCGCGCGGGCACCCGGCGGCTGCTGCTGCTGACCGTCAACTCCCCGATCAACGCGATCCAGGCGCGGCTGGGCAACCGCGCGAAGCTGGCGCTGGCGGCCAACCCGCACGGCTCGACGGAGGCCCTCTGGGCGGACGTGCTGGCCGCGGCGGTGGAGAAGCTGGTGGCGGAGGCGGGCGGCCCGGCCTGGGACGAGGAGGCGTGGACTCGGCTCCGCGACCACGTCCGCGCGGAGCTGTACGACGCGACGGCCGACACGGTGGTCAAGACAGCGAACATCCTGGCAGTGCACCACCGGGTCCAGGAGCGGCTCAAAGGGATCGGCAACAGCCTGGCGCTGCTGACCGGACTGACGGACGTGCGGGCCCAGTTGGAGTCGCTGATCCACCCCGGTTTCGTCGCGGAGACGGGCTGGCGCCGCCTGCCGGACGTGCTGCGCTACCTCAAGGCGCTGGAGCGCCGGCTGGTGAAGCTGCCCGACGACCCTGTCCGGGACCGCGACCGGGTGGCGGCGGTGCTGCGCATGCAGGACGCCTACGCGGAACTGCTGGCCGAACTCCCTCCGGAACGGCGGGACGCCGAGGACGTCCTGCAGATCCGCTGGATGATCGAGGAACTGCGCGTCAGCCTGTGGGCGCAGCCGCTGGGCACGCCGTATCCGGTCTCGGAGCAGCGCATCCTGAAAGCGGTCGAGGCGGCGCGGTAGTTGCGCCTCCTCGGGGGCACCCCCCGGGGGGCGTGAGGGTCCCCACCCTTCGGGCGGGAGGTGGCCCCCGCGCGACCGGCCCACCCCCACGGCGGTCCGCCCCATTGAGCGGGTCGAACCTCCGCGAGTGGCGGGCCGGTCGCGCTGGGGGCACCTCCCGCCCGAAGGGCACCTCCCGCCCGAAGGGTGGATCCTCGCGCCCCTCGGGTCACCCCCGCTGCTGGAGGACCGGGAGGACGCGGGTGAGCATGCCGTAGAGGCTCGTGCGTTCCTCCGGGCTCAGGAGATCGAGGGCGCGCTGCGCGGCCTCCATGTCCTCGCGGACGGCGAGCAGCGCTTCCCGGCCCTCGTCCGTCGCGACGACGACCTTGACCCGGCGGTCCTGCGGGCTGGTCTCGCGACGCACCAGCCCGCGGCTCTCCAGGCGGTCGATGATGCCGGTCACGTTGGAGGCGTCGCAGACCAGCATGTCCGCGAGGCCGCGCATGGGCACCGGTTCGCGGACGATCGCGCCGAGCACCTTCGCCTGCACGGACGTCAGTCCGTGCCGCGCCGCCACGCTCGCGAAGTCCTGGTAGTACGCCGCGCCGATGGCGGCGAACACCTCCATCAAGGCCGCCTTGCTCGGTGCCGTCCCGGTCTTCGTCGTCCCGCTCATGCTTCGAGGATAACCTTGAGCACCTCAAGTGCCTCAGGCCCGGTGGCCGCCGCCCTCCCCTTCTCCCTCTCGTCGGGCGGTCGCCCAGCCCACGGCCATCAGCGCGGCGTCGTCCCGCAGCGGGCCGCCGGTCCAGCGCAGCAGGTCCGCGTGGACCGTCCGGACCAGGGTCTCCGGGGTGAACGCAGCGCCGAACCGGGCGACCCGCTCCGTCAGCGGATAGAACAGCGCCCGGTTCCGGCCCTTGCCCCGGGCCTCGACGACGCCGTCCGTGCAGAGGACGAGCAGGTCGTCCTCGGCGAGGGCCGCCGTCCACACCTTGGGGCCGCCCTCGGCCAGCCCGGCCAGGCCCAGCGGGACCCACGGGTCGGGAGGGTCGAGTTCCCGGACCTTGCCGTCCGGGCCGAGCCGGAGTGCCGCGACGTGGCCGCAGTGGACGAAGCGCACCTCACCGGGCGCGCGGAACTCGACCAGCAGCGCGGTGACGAACTCGCCCTCCTCGGCGTGCCGGACCGTGCTGCGGTCGAGCCGGGCGGCGACGGCGGCCAGGTCCTCCTCGTCGTAGGCGGCCTCGCGGAAGGCGCCCAGGACCGCGCCCGCGGTGCGGACGGCGGGCAGGCCCTTGCCGCGGACGTCGCCGATGATCACGCGGGTGCCGAACGGGGTCTCCAGCACGGAGTAGAGGTCCCCGCCGATCTGCGCGGCCTCCGCCGCCGAGACGTAGCGCACCGCCACCCGGACGCAGCCGACGACCGGTTCGGGCGGCCGCAGCAGCGCGAGCTGCGCCGCCTCCGCCACCGTGCTCACGGCGACGAGTTGACGGGCCCTCAGGATCCGCAGGTGGGAGATGAGCGTAGCGGCCAGGGCCAGGGCGCCGTAGCCGATCAGGGTGCCGTAGTAGAGGCGCAGGTCGTTGGTCTCCTGCAGCCCGTCGTAGCGGGTGAGCACCACCAGCAGCAGCATCCCGAGGGAGCCCGCGAGCAGCACCTCCAGTGGGTAGAGCAGCAGCGCCGCCAGCGGCGGGACGAGGAAGACCAGCGGCGCCAGATAGGTGTCCCGGCCGCCGACCAGGTCCAGCACCGCGACGACGGCCATGACGCCGAGGATCGGCAGGAAGCGTACCCAGAAGCGGGCGTCCAGCAGTGTCGAGACGTTCTGCGGGCGCGACGGCGCGAGCGGGGGCGTGTCCCCCGGGTTGCGCGTCGGCCTGCGGTTGATCACATGCGCGAATCTATCCGAACCCGCTGACCCCTGGCATGCCGTCCGGATGGGACCGCAAATCAGGGCATACCGGCGCCAGCTGACCCAAGATGAGCGGGAAGCCGATGCCGAGGAGGTCGAGTGTTCTCGCCGGGCAAGCCGCCCCCGGGCGCCGTGGCCCCGCCGCGGCGCAGTGCCTACTGGCGCAGCTGGTTCCTGATCGGGCTGCTGCTGTGGCTGGCCTCGGTCGGGGTGACCTACTGGACCGGCAACACCTACCTGCTGCCGACCGTGGTGCTGCTGGGCAGCTTCCTGGTGCCGAGCTCCTTCGTGATCTGGGCGCACGAACGCTACGCCGCGGACATCGGCGACGACCACATCGTCGCCTGCTTCGCCGTGGGCGGGGTGATCGGGGTGCTGGGCGCCTCGGTGCTGGAGTACTACCTGCTGGCCCACGCCAACGTCGGCCTGTACGCGGGCATCGGCCTGATCGAGGAGGCGGTCAAGCTCGGTGCGCTGGCGCTGCTGAGCCGGAACCTGCCGAACTACAGCATGCGCGTCGGCATGGTGCTCGGCGCCGCGGTCGGCCACGGCTTCGCCGCCTTCGAGAGCGCGGGCTACGCGTTCAACGCCGTGGTCACCGAGCACAGCCTCTCGCTCCGGGAGGTGGTCTCCACCGAGGTGCTGCGCGGGGTGCTCGCGCCGATCGGCCACGGGCTGTGGACCTCGATCCTGGGCGCGGTGCTGTTCAGCACCCGGCGCGACGGCCGGTTCCGCTTCACCTGGACGCTGCTCTGGTCCTACCTCGGCGTCTCGGCGCTGCATGCCTTCTGGGACAGCACCCACGGCCTGGCGGTCTGGATCACCGGGCGGCTCACCGTGCCGGACTGGTCCTACGGCCTGTTCGACCGCGGCTACATCCAGGACCCGACGCACCGTCAGGTCGAGCTGCAGACCTTCTTCTCCTGGGCCGGACTGGCCCTGTGCGGGGTCGTCGGACTGCTGTGGCTGTGGTGGCTGGCGCGGCGCTCGCGGCGCTATTCCCCTGGCTGACGGTGGCTCATGTCACTTCCGTCAAGGGCTACCTACGGTGGCGTAGGTCACTTGACATGGTGAACCATCTTGCCCATGCCTGACGAAACGGAGATCCCCCAGCCTGCGACCCTGCTCCCCTTCCGCTCCTACGTGGCGCTCGGCGACAGCTTCACCGAGGGCCTCAACGACCCCGGCCCGGACGGCGGTTACGCCGGATGGGCCGACCGGCTGGCCCGGCTGCTCGCCGAGGGCCGCCCGAAGCTGGACTCCGGGCACTACGACTTCCGCTACGCCAACCTCGCGGTCCGCGGGCGGCTGCTCGACCAGATCGTGGCGGAGCAGGTCCCGCAGGTGCGCCGGATGGAGCCGGACCTGGTGAGCTTCTGCGCGGGCGGCAACGACATCATCCGTCCCGGCAGCGACCCCGACCTGGTGGCCGAGCGGTTCGAGGCCGCGGCGGTGCGGCTGCGCGAGAGCGCGGGCCGGGTGCTGATCTTCACAGGCTTCGACACCCGGGACACCCCGGTGCTCAAGCACCTGCGCGGGAAGATCGCGACCTACAACGCGCACCTGCGCGCGATCGCGGACCGCAACGACCTGGCGGTGGCCGACGCGTGGGCGCTGCGGTCGGTGCGCGACCGGCGCGCCTGGAGCGAGGACCGGCTGCACCTGGCCCCCGAGGGCCACCAGCGGATCGCCCTGCTGGCGGCCCGCGCGCTGGGCGTGCGGACGGCCGAGGACCCCGAGGCGCCGTGGCCTCCGGCTGCCGTGCTGAGCGCGACCGAGGCGGCTCGGGAGAACCTGCAGTGGGCTCGCGAGTACCTGGTCCCCTGGGTCGGCCGCCGGCTCCGCGGCGAGTCCTCGGGCGACCACGTCGAACCCAAGCGCCCGGACCTGGCGCCGCTGTAGCCCGCCACCGCGGGCGGGTGGCGGGGCGCGCCCCGACGGGCCCCTCGCCCGGGTGGTTCCGGCGCGGTTGCCGCGCCCCTTGCCGGGCGACGGTGCCGACTGTGGGTACCGTGGCCTGGTCAGTCCGTCCGGCCTTCCCCCCAACCAGGAGCAGCACGATGAGCACCACCGTCTTCAACGTCACCGGCATGTCCTGCGGCCACTGCGAGAAGTCCGTGTCCGAGGAGCTCGCCGCCCTCCCCGGCGTCACCGGGGTGTCCGCGGACGCCAAGGCCGGGCTGGTGACCGTGGAGTCTGCCGGGCCGCTCGACGACGAGGCCGTCCGCGCCGCCGTCGACGAGGCCGGCTACGAGCTCGTCGGCCGCGCCGGCTGAGATGGCCGCCGTCCGCGTCGAGCTGGAGATCGGGGGCATGACCTGTGCCGCCTGCGCGGCGCGGATCGAGAAGAAGCTGAACCGGATGGACGGCGTCGCCGCCAGCGTCAACTTCGTCACCGAGAAGGCCAGCATCGAGGCCGCTCCCGGCGTCGCCGTCGCGGACCTCATCGCCACCGTCGAGCGCACCGGCTACACCGCGCGCGAACCCGCGCCTCCGCAGCCCGAGGCGGAGGCGGCGGAGCGTGACGAGGCGTCAGCCCTGCGACGGCGCCTGCTCGTCACGCTGGTGTGCGCGGCACCGGTGGTCGTGCTGTCGATGGTCCCGGCCCTGCAGTTCCGCGGCTGGCAGTGGCTCGCCTTCGCGCTGACCTGTCCGGTCGTCGCCTACGGCGGGTGGCCGTTCCACCGGGCCGCGTTCACCAACCTGCGGCACGGCGCGGCCACCATGGACACCCTCGTCTCGCTCGGCACCCTGGCCGCCTTCGGCTGGTCGGCGTGGGCGCTGTTCCTCGGCACGGCCGGGATGCCCGGCATGCGGCACTCCTTCGCGTTCTCCCTCTCCCCTGCCGACGACCCGTCCTCCGCGCTGTACCTGGAGACGGCCGCCGGCGTCACGGCCTTCCTGCTGCTGGGCCGCTACCTGGAGGCCCGCGCCCGCCGACGGGCCGGGGACGCCCTGCGCGCCCTGCTGGAGCTGGGGGCGCGGGACGTCACGGTGCTGCGCGGGGAGCGCGAGTTCCGGCTGCCCGTGGGCGAGTTGGCGGTCGGCGACCGCTTCGTGGTGCGTCCCGGGGAGAGGATCGCGACGGACGGGGTGGTCGAGGAGGGCGACTCGGCGGTCGACACGGCCCTGCTGACCGGCGAGTCGGTGCCGGTGGAAGTCGGTCCGGGCTCGTCGGTGACCGGAGCCACCGTCAACTGCGGCGGCCGACTGGTGGTACGCGCCACCGGCGTCGGCGCCGACACCCAACTCGCGCGCATGGCCGCCTTGGTGGAGCAGGCGCAGCAGGGCAAGGCAGCCGTCCAGCGGCTCGCGGACCGGGTGTCGGCGGTCTTCGTCCCGGTGGTGCTGCTGATCGCGGTGGCCACGCTCGCCGCCTGGCTGGCCGTGGACGGCGGCGCGACCCGGGCCTTCACGGCGGCGGTCGCCGTGCTGATCGTCGCCTGCCCCTGCGCACTGGGACTGGCCACGCCGACGGCGCTGATGGTCGGCACCGGTCGTGGCGCGCAACTGGGCATCCTCATCCGCGGGCCGGAGGTGCTGGAGTCCACCCGTGCCGTGGACACGGTGGTGCTGGACAAGACCGGCACGGTGACGACGGGCCGGATGGCCCTGGTCGCCGTCCGCCCGGTGCCCGGCCAGGACGCGGACGAGGCGCTGCGCCTCGCCGCGGCCGTGGAGCACGCCTCGTCCCACCCGGTGGCCCTTGCGGTCGCGGCAGCTGCCCCGGCGCCGCTGCCGGGCGTCGAGGACGTGCGGGAGGTGCCGGGGCAGGGGGTGGCGGCCGTCGTGGAGGGACGGCAGGTCGTCGTCGGCCGCCCGTCGTTCCTGGCGGGCCGGGGGCTCGAGCTGCCGCGGGCGCTTCCGGAGCCTGCGGACGGACACACTCCGGTCCTGGTCGGCTGGGAGGGCGAGGCCCGTGCCCTGCTGGAGGTCGCGGACATGCCCCGGGAGACAAGCGCGGAGGCGATCCGCGCGCTGCGAAGTCTTGGACTGACGCCCCTGTTGCTGACGGGCGATCAGTGGTCCGTGGCGGAGGCGGTGGCGGCCCAGGTGGGCATCGACGAGGTGGTCGCCGAGGTGCTGCCGGAGGAGAAGGCGACGGTCGTCGCCAAGCTGCAGGCGGAGGGCCGGGTCGTGGCCATGGTCGGCGACGGCGTGAACGACGCCGCCGCACTGGCCATGGCGGATCTGGGCCTGGCCATGTCCACGGGCACGGACGCGGCGATGGCCGCCGCGGACCTCACCCTGGTCGGCGGGGACCTGCGCGCGGCGGCGACGGCGGTCCGCCTGTCCCGGAGGACCCTGGCCACGATCAAGGGAAACCTCTTCTGGGCCTTCGGCTACAACGCCGCGGCGGTTCCCCTGGCCGCGGCGGGGCTGCTCAATCCCATGCTCGCCGGTGCGGCGATGGCCTTCTCGTCGGTCTTCGTCGTCACCAACAGCCTGCGCCTGCGGCGCTTCGCGCCGTAAGGGGCGCGAGGATCCCCCGCCCTTCGGGCGGGAGGTGCCCCCAGCGCGAGCAACCCACCACCCGGGGAGGTTCGTCCCGCAGATGGGGCCGGACCTCCCCGAGTGGTGGCTTGGTCGCGCTGGGGGCANGGGGGCACTCACCTGCCGAGGATCTCGCCGCCGTTGACGTGGAGGATCTCGCCGGTGATGTAGCCGGCCTCCGGGGAGGAGAGGAAGAAGACCGCCGAGGCCACGTCGTCCGGCTCGCCCACGCGGCCGACCAGCGTGCGGCCGGCCCGCCGCACCAGCTCGCTCTCGTTCAGGCGGTCTCCGAAGAACTCCGTCCCCGCCACCGTCCCCGGGGCCACGATGTTGGCGGTGATCCCGGACGGTCCGAGCTGCGCAGCAAGAAAGTGGTTCCAGGCGTGCAGCGCGGCTTTTGACGCCCCGTAGGATCCCGCGCCGCGGATCGCCGCGATGGACGAGACGGTCACGACGCGTCCCTGACCCGTCGTCAGGCGGTCCCGCACGGTCTCCGTCAGCAGCACCGCCGTCAGCACGTTGCGCTCGAAGTCCCCGCGCCAGCGGGCGACCAGCGCGTGCGGGCCGGCGCCGGCCGCGACCTCGCGGCTGCCCGCGTTGTTGACCAACACGTCGATCCGCCGGGGCAGTTGGTCGACCAGGCCCTCCACCGCGTCCGGGTCGGCCAGGTCGCAGGGCAGCGGGCGGACCTTCGGGCCGAGCAACTCCGCTGCCTGCCGCAGCACTTCACGCCGCCGCCCGACGATCACGACGTCGTCGCCCGCGTCCGCGAAGCGGCGCGCCACCGCCAGACCGATGCCGGTGCCGCCACCGGTCACGACGACGTTCCTGCCCATCCGGCCGCCCTCTTCTCTCTTCTCTTCTGCTTCTGAGAAAGCCTCGCAATCCCTGGGCTGATTCCTACCATGCGCGGTTTGCGGCAGTTCGAGGCGGGTCGTCACCCACGGATGCGCGCACAGCCAGGCACACCAGGTGATGAGAGCGGTGTCACATGGCACGCCCGTAACTTCGCGGGGGTCGCCGTGTGTTAGAACTCGTGAGCCGGGGATGTGAACGAGCCCCGGTAGGCCCGGGATTCCGGCGGATCCCGGTGTTCGGCCGTCGTCGCTGGACGGCCGACGGCGCACGGCGCGGGTGTGGCAGCGGCAGGTTGAGCGGCCTCCGCCTTGCCCCCGCGCCGTGCGTGCAGCACCGCACCACCACGGCAGGGACGCACCAGGGGCCCGACCGCGATGCGGCCGGGCCCCTGGTGACGGTGCGTCAGGACACCTGGTGTCAGCGGGACTCGATGGGCACGTAGTCCCGGATGACCTCGCCGGTATAGATCTGGCGCGGGCGGCCGATCTTCGTCGCCGGGTCGGTGATCATCTCCTGCCAGTGGGCGATCCAGCCGGGCAGCCGGCCGAGGGCGAACAGCACGGTGAACATGCTGGTCGGGAAGCCCATGGCGCGGTAGATCAGGCCGGTGTAGAAGTCCACGTTCGGGTACAGCCGGCGGGAGACGAAGTAGTCGTCGGTGAGCGCGTGCTGCTCCAGCTTGAGCGCGATGTCGAGCAGCTCGTCGGCCTTGCCCAGCTGGCCGAGGACGTCGTGGGCGGCGGCCTTGATGATCTGCGCGCGCGGGTCGAAGCTCTTGTAGACGCGGTGGCCGAAGCCCATCAGCCGGACGCCGTCCTCCTTGTTCTTCACCTTGCGGATGAAGGCGTCTACGTCGCCGCCGTCGGCCTGGATGCGCTGCAGCATCTCCAGCACGGCCTGGTTGGCGCCGCCGTGCAGGGGGCCCCACAGGGCGTTGATGCCGGCCGAGATGGAGGCGAACAGGTTGGCCTGCGAGGAGCCGACCAGGCGCACGGTGGACGTGGAGCAGTTCTGCTCGTGGTCCGCGTGCAGGATGAGCAGCTTCTCCAGGGCCGCGACCACGACCGGGTTCAGCTCGTAGTCCTCGGCCGGGACGGCGAAGGTCATGCGCAGGAAGTTCTCGACGTAGCCGAGGTCGTTGCGCGGGTAGACGAAGGGGTGGCCCTGGGCCTTCTTGAAGGCGTAGGCGGCTATCGTCGGCAGCTTGGCCAGCAGGCGCACGGAGGAGATGTAGCGCTGCTCGGCCGAGAAGGGGTTGTGGCTGTCCTGGTAGAAGGTCGACAGCGCGCTGACGACCGAGGAGAGCATCGCCATCGGGTGGGCGTCCCGGGGGAAGCCCTGGTAGAAGCGCTTGATGTCCTCGTGCAGCAGCGTGTGCTGCGAGATGTCGTGCTGGAAGGTGCGCAGCTGCTCCGCGTTGGGCAGCTCGCCGTTGATCAGCAGGTAGGCGGTCTCCAGGAAGCTGCCGCGCTCGGCGATCTGCTCGATGGGGTAGCCGCGGTAGCGCAGGATGCCCTGGTCACCGTCGATGTAGGTGATCGCCGACTTGGTGGCCGCGGTGTTGCCGAAACCGTTGTCCAGCGTGGTCAGGCCGGTCTGGCCCAACAGCTTCGAGATGTCGAAGCCGGCATTGCCGACGGTGGCGTCCACCACCGGGTAGTTGTACTCCTCGCCTTTGTAGCGGAGTACTACAGAGTTCTCGCTCACGTCTTCCCTCATCAGCAGCGGAACGGACCGTTCAAGGGGTGCCCTGACTCCCTACTACCATCGCCCATCCGGCCGACTCGCATGCACTCGGGGTGCCCAAGAAGTACCGAAGGCCACAAAGAAACGATCCTCTAGCGTTCAAGTCTCGACAACGGAAGTTACTCCCGCCGCAGTCGATGATCCAAGGCGGTGTGCCTGCGACCTGCCGAGACGGAGCGCACCGCCTGGGCCAGCGCCCGCCGGGAGCCGACCAGTACTACCAACCGCTTCGCCCGGGTCACGGCCGTGTAGAGGAGGTTCCGCTGGAGCATCATCCAGGCGCTGGTGGTGAGCGGAATCACTACGCAGGGATACTCGCTGCCTTGTGAACGGTGGATGGTGACGGCGTAGGCATGGGCCAGTTCGTCCAATTCGTCGAAGTCGTACGGAACGTCCTCGTCCTCGTCCGTGTGCACGGTGAGCCGCTGGTCCTCCAGGTTGATCGCGGTGACCACGCCGACCGTGCCGTTGAAGACCCCGTTGGCGCCTTTGTCGTAGTTGTTGCGGATCTGGGTGACCTTGTCGCCGACCCGGAAGGTGCGGCCGCCGAAGCGGCGCTCGGCGCGGTCCGGGCGAGCCGGGGTGATCGCGCCCTGGAGCAGGGTGTTCAGGTTGCCCGCACCGGCCGGGCCGCGGTGCATCGGGGTGAGCACCTGGACGTCCCGCCCCGGGTCCAGGCCGAAGCGGGCGGGGATGCGGCGGGCGACGACGTCCACGGTGAGGTCGGCGGCGCGCTCGGCGTCCTCCTCGGGGAAGAGGAAGAAGTCGGGCATGCCGTCGGTGATCGGCGGGACGCCCTCGTTGATCCGGTGCGCATTGACGACCACGCCGGACTCCTGGGCCTGCCGGAAGATCCGGGTGAGCCGGACGGCGGGCAGCGGACTGCCGGGGGCGAGCAGGTCCCGCAGCACCTCGCCGGCCCCCACGGAGGGCAGCTGGTCCACATCGCCCACGAGCAGCAGGTGCGCACCGGGGGCGACGGCCTTGGCGAGCTTGTTGGCCAGCAGCACGTCGAGCATGGAGGCCTCGTCGACGACCACCAGGTCGGCGTCGAGCGGCCGGTCGCGGTCGTAGGCGGCGTCCCCGCCGGGCTTGAGCTCCAACAGCCGGTGCACGGTGGCCGCCTCACAGCCCGTCAGCTCCGACAGCCGCTTGGCGGCCCGGCCGGTGGGGGCGGCCAGCACCACCTTGGCCCTGCGGGCCATGGCCAGCGCCACGATGGAGCGGACGGTGAAGGACTTGCCGCAGCCGGGGCCGCCGGTGAGCACCGCCACCTTCTGGGTGAGCGCGAGCCGGACCGCCTGCTCCTGCTCGGGCGCCAACTCGGCCCCGGTGCGCTGGTGCAGCCAGCCGAGGGCACGGTCCCAGTCGACGGTGGCGAAGGCCTCCAGGCGGTCCTCGGGGGCGCGCAGCAACCGCAGCAGCTGACTCGCCAGCGACACCTCGGCACGGTGGAAGGGGACCAGGTAGACGGCGGACAGCTTCTCCGCCGAGGTCTCGGTGGGGGCGGCGTGCTCGGCCGGCAGCTCCTCGCGGACCACGCCCTCCTCGGCCACCAGCTCGGCCAGGCACTCGATCACCAGGCCGATGTCGACGGCCAGCAGCTTCACCGCGTCGGAGATCAGCTGCTCCTCCGGCAGGAAGCAGTGGCCCTGGTCGGCGGACTGCGACAGCGCGTACTGCAGGCCGGCCTTGACCCGCTGCGGGCTGTCCTGCGGGATGCCGACGGCCTGGGCGATCCGGTCGGCCGTCAGGAAGCCGATGCCCCAGACGTCGGACGCGAGCCGGTAGGGCTCGGTGCGCACGACGTCGTTGGACCGGTCCCCGTACTGCTTGTAGATGCGGACGGCCAGGGAGGTGGAGACGCCCACCCCCTGGAGGAAGACCATCACCTCCTTGATGGCCTTCTGCTCCTCCCAGGCCGCGGCGATCATCTTCGTCCGCTTGGGGCCGAGCTTGGGAACCTCGATCAGCCGCCCCGGCTCGGTCTCGATGACCTCCAGCGTCTCCACGCCGAAGTGCCCGACGATGCGCTCGGCCAGCCGCGGCCCGATGCCCTTGATCAGGCCGGAGCCGAGGTAGCGCTGGATGCCCTGGACGGTGGCGGGCAGCACCGTGGTGTAGTTCTCCACCGTGAACTGCCGCCCGTACTGCGGGTGGCTGCCCCAGCGGCCGTGCATCCGCAGCGACTCCCCCGGCTGCGCGCCGAGCAGCGCGCCGACCACGGTGAGCAGCTCGCCGCCGCCGCGGCCGGTGTCGACGCGCGCCACCGTCCAGCCGGTCTCCTCGTTGGCGTACGTGATCCGCTCCAACACGCCCTCGACGGTGGCGAGTTGGAAGGCGCGCTGCTGCGCGGACCGTTGCGCCTCGGACACGGGCACTCCCTTCACGACTCGGGAGCAACGGTAGCGTCCGGCTGCGACAGGCCGACCGGCGCGCAGGATCCCGCGTACGCCCTGCGACCACCCGGTACGCCCTCTTTGCGGTTGCTTTGTCAGACCCCGGTGCAAGGCTGAGACCATCCCGACCCGACCGGGCCGGTTCCGTTCTCCCCCACAGGAGCACACCGTGTTGAGCACCGCGTTTCCCCCGGGTTCGCCGCGCTGGATCGACCTCGGCACGCCGGACCTGAAGGCCACCGTCGACTTCTACACCCAGCTGTTCGGCTGGACGGCCCAGCAGCTCGGCCCCGAGGCCGGCGACTACGGCTTCTTCCACCTCGACGGCCGGATGGCCGCCGCCTACGGCCCGCTCGGCGAGGGCGCCTCCTCCGCCTGGACGGTCTACTTCGGCACGGCCGACGCCGACGCCACCGCCAAGGCCGTCGAGCAGGGCGGCGGCTCCGTCCGGCTCGGTCCGCTGGACGTGATGGAGGAGGGGCGGATGGCACAGTTCACCGACCCGACCGGAGCCGAGTTCGCCATCTGGCAGCCCCGCAACACGCAGGGCCTCGAAGTGGTGAACCAGGCCGGCTCGCTCGGCTGGGTCGAGCTGCACACCTCGGACGCGGCGGCCGCCCGCGCCTTCTACAGCTCGGTCTTCGACTGGAACGCCAGCGACATGCCGATGGGCGCCTTCACCTACACGGTCCTGTCCACCGGCGGCGAGGACGAGTCCTTCGGCGGCCTGATGCCGACCATGCCCGAGGGGCCGCAGCAGAGCCACTGGCTGCCCTACTTCGAGGTGGCCGACTGCGACGCCACCGTGGTCAAGGCGCAGGAGCTGGGCGGCACCGTGCTGCACGGCCCGGACACCCTGGCCGACGTCGGCCGGATGGCGCTGCTGTCGGACCGGCACGGGGCCAAGTTCTCCGTCATCACCAGCGTCGCGCCGTCCTGAGGAATGCCCGGCGCCGTGCGGGCGGTTGAGTCCGAATGCGGCTGGGGCAGCCGCTTCGGACTCTGACGGAGGATCAGTTGAGCCTGTACGACATCCCGCTGCGCACCCTGTCCGGCGAGGCCACCAGCCTGAAGGACTACCAGGGCAAGGCCGTCCTGGTGGTCAACGTCGCCTCCAAGTGCGGGCTGACCCCGCAGTACACCGGCCTGGAGCAACTGCAGCGGCTGTACGCCGAGCGCGGCTTCACCGTGCTGGGCGTACCGAGCAACCAGTTCGCGGGCCAGGAGCCGGGCACGGCCGAGGAGATCCAGACCTTCTGCTCGACCACCTACGGGGTCAGCTTCCCGCTGCTGGAGAAGACGGATGTCAACGGCCCGGAGCGGCACCCGCTCTAC
The DNA here is from genome assembly GCF_042658505.1 of Streptacidiphilus monticola. Classification (NCBI taxonomy): domain Bacteria; kingdom Bacillati; phylum Actinomycetota; class Actinomycetes; order Kitasatosporales; family Streptomycetaceae; genus Streptacidiphilus; species Streptacidiphilus monticola. Next base: position 49,200 of record NZ_JBHSQJ010000083.1, read on the forward strand.
GACGTGCTGACCGCCCACCCGGACGCCGAGGGCGCGGCCGGGGACGTGCAGTGGAACTTCGAGAAGTTCCTGATCGGCCGCGACGGCACGGTGGTGGCCCGGTTCCGCCCGCGCACCGAGCCGCAGGCTCCCGAGGTGGTCGAGGCCATCGAGGCCCAGCTCGCCGGCTGAGGACGGCGGTTCGGCACCGGGGGCGGGGTCGGCCCGGGCCAGCGGCCGAGACAGGGCCGGTCCGGGCCTAGGGTGGCCATCATGACTGAGCGAACTGAGGGCATCGTCTTCCGCCGCGCCACCGAGGCGGACCTGCCGGCCATCGTCGCCATGCTCGCGGCCGACTCCCTCGGCGTCGGCCGCGAGAGCCCGGACGATCTCGCCCCCTACCGGGAGGCCTTCGCCCGGGTGGACGCCGACCCGAACCAGCACCTGATCGTGGCCGACCGGGACGGCACCGCCGTGGGCACGATGCAGCTGACCGTGATCCCCGGGCTGAGCCGCAGGGGCGCCACCCGGACGATCGTGGAGGCCGTGCGGGTCCATCCGTCCGAGCGGGGCAACGGCCTGGGCACGCGCTTCATGGAGTACGCCGTGGCCGAGTCCCGGCGGCTCGGCGCCTCACTGGTCCAGCTGACCTCGGACCGCAGCCGGGCCGACGCCCACCGCTTCTACGAGCGGCTCGGCTTCGTCCCGTCCCACATGGGCTTCAAGCTCCAACTGGAGCCCTGAGCACGGCAGTGGGGCCACTCGGCTCAGTCCTCCTCGTGCCTGCGCTGCACGCTGCCGGGCGTGCCGTTGTCACGGTGCCACTCCGCGACGAGTTCGTCCTTGTTGCCGAAGCGGACGAGGTGGCGGCCGACGACGTCCTCCAGGCGGTCCAGGTCCTCGTCCGCGCCCTCCACGGAGAGCAGCAACGCGCCCTCCTCGGCGAGGAGTTCGCCCCGACCGGAGGCGAACACGATGGAGCCCTTGCCGGACTCCTGGTCCCACTCGGTCTCCAGCCGGCGGCCGAGGTGGGAGGCGAGCTGCTTGGCGTACCGGTGCGGGCGGTCGGTCAGGACACGGGCTTCACTGCGGGCCACGGGGGCTCCTCCGTTAGCGTGGGGACACTGGCTCGAACCAGAGCCTACGACATAATGAGCCTAGCTCCCTATTTGTTTCCGAGCAGCAGGAGGAAGCCGTGACCGCCGCGCCCACCGAGGTCGAGCTCGCCGAGGCCGTCATGCGCGCGACCAAGCGGATGCGCAAGGCCACCTTCCACCGGCTCGCCCCCTACGGGATCACCCCCTCACAGGGGCGCGCCCTGTCCGTGATCGCGCACCGGGGACGGAGCCGGCTCAGCCAGGTGGCCGAGCGGCTGCACATCGCGCCGCGCTCCGCGACGACCGTCGTGGACGCGCTGGAGGCGGCCGGGCTGGTCACCCGACTGCCCGACCCGGAGGACCGGCGCGCCGTCCTGCTCGAACTCACCCCGCACGGCGAGGAGACGGTTGCCCGGATCGCCGAGGTACGACAGCAGGTGGCGGAGGAGTACTTCGCCCCGGTCAGCCCCGAGCAGCGGTCCGCGCTGCTCGGACTGCTGCATGCGGCGGAAGCGGCGTACGAGCAGGCACACCCGCACCAGCCGCACCCCCATCCGCACGGGCACCGGCACGACGCGGACTGATCGAGGCCAGGGCGATCCCGCTGATCACCAGCACCGCGGCGGCGGCCTCCGGCAGCGTGATGGCCTCCCCCAGCAGCAGCCAGGCCGACGACATCCCGAAGACCGGCACGAGCAGCGAGAACGGGGCCACCGCCGAGGCCTCGTGATGGCGCATCAGGTAGCCCCAGGCGCCGAAGCCGAAGACGGTCGACACCCAGGCGACGTAGACGACCGCCCCGGCGCCGGTCAGGCTGATGGTGCTCAGCGCGGCCCAGTCCGCCCTCGGCCCCTCGAACAGCAGCGACAGGCCGAGCAGGGGCAGCGGCGGCACGGCGCTCACCCAGACCATCCAGCGCAGCATGTCCTGCGGAGCGGCCTTGCGCGTCAGCACGTTGGACAGACCCCAGGCCACGGCCGCCGCGATCACCAGCGCGAAGGCGCCGGCACTGCCGCCGCCGTGCGAGGCGATCTCGGCGACGGCCGCCAGCGCGATCCCTCCCAGAGCTACGGCGAGCCCCAACAGCCGTCGCCGCGTGGCCTTCTCACGGAGCATCAGCGCCGCGAACACGGCGGTGAACACCGCCTGGCTCTGCAGCACCAGGGAGCTGAGCCCGGCCGGCATGCCCGCGTGCATGCCGATGAACAGCAGTCCGAACTTGACCACGCCCAGCACCAGCCCGACCGCCAGCACCCAGCGCCAGGCGACACGCGGCCGTCCCACGAAGAAGACCGCCGGGACGGCGGCGACGGCGAACCGGAGAGCCGAGAAGAGCAGCGGGGGGAAGTTCTTCAGACCGACGTCGATCACCACGAAGTTGACGCCCCAGACGGCGGCGACGCAGACGGCCAGGGCAAGATGACGGGGCGGCAGGGCGAGGCTTCGGGCAGGTATCCGGGTAGGCATGGTCCGAGCATGGCCCGCACCATCACTTCAGCACCAGCAAATGGTTCTACAGTCGATCATTCATCATTACTGAACTATTGAGCAGCCTCCCGTGGTGCGGCACCGTCAGTTCCCGTTGATGATGCGGTTTATGACGATCCGTTCGCTTTTCACAGCCGGGGCGCTCGCCCTGGCCGCCACGGTCGCCGTCGCCACGGCGGTCCCCGCCTCCGCGTCCACCTCCTTCCAGGGGACCCCGCGCGTGGGCCCCCTGTTCAGCCCCTCGCGGCCGGACCACCACTTCTGCACCGCGTCCGTCGTCGACAGCCCGAACGGCAACCTGCTGGTGACGGCGGCGCACTGCGTGGTGCAGGCGGGCAGCGGCCGCGCCCGCGCCGGACTCACCTTCGCCCCGGGCTTCCACGACGGCGTCCGGCCCTACGGCACCTGGGCCGTCTCCGCCGTCGTCGCGGACAACCGCTGGCTGCGCCACGGCGATCCCGCCTACGACGTCGCCTTTCTGACGGTCCGTCCGCTGCGTGGCGCGCACGGCAGGATCCAGGACGCAGTGGGTGGCGACCGGGTCGCCGTCGACCCCGCCGCGGGGTCCCGCGTCACCGCGGTGGGGTACCCGACCTCGCGCAACCGCCCGGTCCGCTGCACGGCCAGGGACCGTGCCTTCGGCGCGCACCAGCTGCGCCTGGACTGCCCGGGTCTGCCCGGCGGCACCAGCGGCGGTCCGTTCCTCGAAGGCGCCACGATCGTCGGCGTGATCGGCGGCTACCAGGAGGGCGGCGCGACCGCCGACGTGTCCTACTCCAGCTACTTCGGCCCGGCGATCCAGGCCGTCTACCGGGCCGCCCGCCGCCTCCGCTGAGGCCGGCGGCCCGCTCCCGCACTCGGCGGGGTGGCGTCTAGCCTGTCGGCATGATGGATCTGGGGAGGTTGCGGGCGCTGCACGCGGTGGCGGTGCACGGGTCGGTGGGGCGCGCGGCGGCGGCGCTCGGGTACACCCCTTCGGCGATCTCGCAGCAGATCACCAAGCTGGAGCGGGAGACCCGCACCCCGCTGCTGGAGAAGCGCGGCCGCGGGGTGGTGCTCACCGACGCGGCCCAGGCGCTCGCCGACTCCGCGCGGCAGATCCTGGCGCTGGTGGAGCAGGCCGAGGTGGAACTGGAGCAGCAGCGCGGCACCGTCAGCGGACGGCTCTTCCTGGCGGCCTTCGCCACCGCCGCCCGCGGCCTGCTGCCCGGCGTGCTGGCCGACCTCTCGGCCCGCTTCCCGGAACTGGAGCTTCGACTGCTGGAGAGCGACCCCTATCTGATGGCCGACATGGTCGCCCGGGGCGAGGTGGACCTCGCCGTGGTCCAGGACTGGGCGAACACGCCCCTCTCCGTCCCCGAGGGGGTCGCCAAGCAGCCGTTGGGGCTGGACGTGGTGGACCTGCTGATGCACCGTCAGCACCCGCTCGCGGAGCTGGCCGAGGTGCCGGTGGAGAAGCTCTCCGGCCAGCGCTGGATCTCCATTCCGCCCGGCAACATCTGCTACGACTGGCTGGTCCGCACCATGCGCGAGGTGGGCGAGGACCCCGACATCCGGTACCAGGTGGGTGAGTTCGAGACCCAGATCGCGCTGATCGCGAGCGGTCTCGGCCTGGGCCTGGTGCCCCGGCTCGGCCGCGGCGCGCTGCCGCCCGACGTGGTCGCCCGGCCCGTGGTGCCCGAGCCGCACCGCCGGGTCTTCGCGCTCTGGCGCGCGCACGCGAGCCGCCGTCCGGCCATCACCGCGGCGCTGGAGTCGCTGCGCGCCCACTGGCCCGCCCGCGACTCCGCCCCGGAGCCGCTGCCGCTCTGACGTCCCGTCAGCCGGGATGTCCCCTCGTTCCCGGCGAGGCCGCCCGCCGGCTCAGGACGCGAGTCCGACGACGACCCACATCAGACCCGCGCCCAGCACGGTGCAGACGAGGGTGGAGCGCGACGGGTGCGGGCTGTGCGCCTCGGGCAGGATGTCGGAGGTCGCCAGGTACATCAGGAAGCCGGCGAAGAAGCCCAGGTAGAGCCCGACGACATGCTCGGGGATGGTCACCAGCACGGTGATCAGCGCGCCCACGACCGGGGCTATCGCGTCCAGCCCGAGCAGCAGCAGGGCCCGCCGCCGGTCGTTCCCGTACAGGCGGGTGATCGTGTACGTGTTGAAGCCGTCCGCGAAGTCGTGCGCGAGCACGGCGACGGCGACGACGGTGCCGAAGGAGGTGCCCGCCTGGAAGGCGGCGCCGATCGCGAAGCCGTCCATGGTGCTGTGGACGCACAGCCCGGCCGCCGCACCGATGCCGAGCTTGCCGGTCCGCCCGTTCACCTGCAGGTGCTGGTGACCGTGCTCGTGATGCGCGTACTCCGCCTCGTGCGCCCGGTGGACCGCGACCGACCGCTCGACGACGTGCAGCGCCAGGAAGCCGGCCACGAACATCAGCAGGGCCTGCGGGACGCCGAACAGCTTGCCCCCTGCCGCGTCCAGCGACTCGGGCACGAGGTCGAAGGCGACGACGCCGAGCATCAGCCCGGCCGCGAGGCCCAGCAGCAGATGCCGGCGGTCGCCGACCTTTCCGGCGGCGAGGCCGCCCAGCAGGGTCATCACGAAGGCCCCAGCGGCCACCAGTACCGGCATTACCGCAAGCTCGCTCTCTTCAGGAGGATCGATCGGTAATGATAATTCTTGTCGATAAGCTCTTGTTCCCCGGCCCCCGCGCGAGCTGCCGGAAACGAGGAAGGGCGGCGGCGCCCTGCCCAGTCGCCACCGCCCTGAAGCGCCCAACCCTCGGCGCCCTCGAGACCATGCTGTCCCCCGATGCACCTGTGCGCCCCCGGAAATGCTCCGTCCGGGGCGCACGACCCCTACTGCCCGTCAGTTGTCGTGCGTAGGCTGACCCTTCATGCGGGCGGAACTGCCGGAGGGACGATTTCCGGCCGGGACGCTGCGGTTTCTTGTCATGGGCGCAGCAGCAGTCCTGCTGCTGGTCGGCCTCGCGGCCTGCGGCCAGCACCGGCTGATCGTCCGCACGGCCGCTCCGGCGGCGGCGCCAGGGTCGGCGTCCCCGTCACCGACGCAGGGGCGGGCGGGCGCGGTGGCCGGGACACCTGTCGCCCCGGGCGCGAGCGCCACGGCGGGGGCCGGGACGCGCGGCGGGCGCGGGGCGCGCGGCGCCGCTCCGTCACGGTCCCCCAAGGCGGCAGGAGCGAGCGCGTCGTCGGCGAGCGGTCCGCTGCTGCGGACGGGAGGCTGCGTCACGGACGGGAAGCACGGCTACCGTCCCGTCCCGTGCTCGTCGGCCTCGGCCTATGCCCGGGTGATCAGCCGCCGTGCCGTCTGCCCCGAGGGGACCGACCTGCGCATCGCCATCCGGCGCGGCGACGCCGACGCGGGGACGGCGTGCCTGCGCAAGCTGCACGGTCCGCACCCGGGCGACCCCGGCGGGGGCGGCGGCACGCTGATCCAGGTCGGTGACTGCGTCTACGTCACGCCGGACGGCATCGCCCGGGAGACGGCGTGCGCGTCGCGGGGCGGGGCGAACCCGCATCCCCCGCAGTTTCGCGTGACCGCGCTGGTCACCAGCCCCGCGGGCTGCCCGGAGGGCAGCGACGGGTGGATCGTGCTGACGCCGCCTCAGCAGGGCTTCGCCTGCGTCTCCCGCCTGCGGGGCGCAAGCCCCGCCCCCCAGGACGGCAACAGCCGAGGCAACTGAGCACGCCCGGCCGCCCGGGGCCGGAGGCCCCCACAGGGGCGCGAGGATCCCCCACCCTCCCCCAGCCTTCGGCGGGGCCCCCACGGCGGGAGGTGCCCCCACCGCGAGCAACACACCACTCGGGGAGGTCCGCCCCGTAGCGCGAGAACACACCACTCGGGGAGGTCCGTCCTCATGGAACGGGTCGGACCTCCCCGAGTGGTGTGTTGCTCGCGCAGTTCCTCGCGCCCCTGACGGGGCTGCTCAGCGTTCGTCGGCTTCCGAGTAGACCTGCCACAGCTCGGGCGCGCCGTCCTGGGCCCAGCTCTCGCCGACCGCGACCACGTCCAGCTCCCGGCCGGAGGCCAGGCGGATGACCGGGCGGCCGTCGCCCAGCAGCGTCCACGCCGTGCCCGGGACCGTCCGGACGATCACCGTGCCGAGGTACAGGCCCGCGTCGTGGCCCAGCTCCGCGGACCGTTCCGGGTCGTCGCGCCACTCCGGCAGGACCTGGTCCAGCGCCGCCAGGGAGGCGGGGGTGTCGTCCGCCGTGACGCCCTCCGCCGCCGCCTGTTCGCGCAGCAGCGCGCACTCGGAGAGCATCTCCGCGAGCGTTCCGGCGTCCGCCGGGGAGAGTTCGCCCCGCCCGCCGTCCGGTCCGGGCTGCCGGTGCCGCCATCGGTCCAGGAACGCGAATCCACCCATGGCCTCAGCCTGACACCGAATCAGGTCAGCCGCCCAGTTCCAGGCCCAGGTGTTCGCGGACCAGGGCCCGCAGTTCGCCACCATCGATCAGGCGGACGCCGGGCAGTTCCGCGGCGGCGAGGACCGCTCGGGGGTGGAAGCTGCCGGTCGTCGCCCAGATCCCGACCGCGGCCTGCTCCTCCGCGACCACCTCCGCCACCGTCCGGACCGCGTCCGCGCCGACCACCGCGGGACGCCGGGCCACGCAGACGACGTGGGCCTCCTCGGTGAACGCCCGGCCGTCGCCGTAGCCCGTGGCGAGTACGCCGTCGCGGCCGACCAGCCTCGGATCCCAGTCGTCGAGCCCCATCGCCTCGAACAACTCGGCTGCCAGGCCCGCGAATTCACCCGGCGACAGGTCCTCGGGCGCCGGGGCCGTGCGGCCGCCGACCGCGTAGGGGGGCACCGGCAGGGGCGCCAGTGGCTTGCCGCTCAGCACGTGGGGCAGGTCACGCAGGCGCTCCAGCGCGTCCGCGTCGCGCTCGGGCAGCAGGTCGCGGGCGTACAGGTCCTCGCGGCGGGCGTCCACGCTGACGACCGTCACCTCGCCGGACTCGGCGGTGACCACCCGCCCGTTCAGGACCACGCCGTCCAGGCGGGACTCGGTGTCCGCGGCGAGCAGGGCGTCCAGTGCCCGCAGCACCAGGCGGGCCAGCACCGTCAGGTAACGGTGCGTCAACTCCGCCTCGGGGCGCGGCACCGGCTGCACCCCGCCGCCGTCCTCGTCGGCGGCGACGCGGAACTCCAGCGCCGGGGGCACGATCCCCGGCCCGGGCAGGGCCAGGTCCACCACGGCCGTTCGGGTCAGCGGCCGGTAGGCGACCCGTGCCGCGACGTCCACGCCGGGCAGCCGGCCGGCGCCGGCCAGAGCGCGCTCCAGGACCGACTCGACGGCCTCGGGCTCGCCGCGCTCGTAGGAGCGGCGGTACTCGGCCAGCCGCTCGTTGTACTCGCGGACGCTGCGCGCCCGCTCCTGCTCCTCGCGCTCGTAGGCGAGCCGGACCTCCTCGGCCCGCTCGCGCAGTTCGCGCTCCTGCTCGCGGTACTCGCGCAGGGCGCGCTGGTGGCGCAGCCGGGCCTCCGCGAGCTTGTGCTGGTACGCGGGGTCCAGCAGCGCCCGGCCTGGTGAGTCCTCGGGGCCGAGCACCGCCTCGGGCTCGTAGTCGGACCAGCGCGGCGGCTCGACGTGCACCGCCGCGGGCAGGGCGCGCGGCACGTAGTCGCGGCGCAGCGCGTCGAAGTCGACGGCGGGCGCCGGCTCGGCGGCGAGCCGCAGCAGCTCGTCCACCCGCGCCTCGGCCTCGGCGGCCACCGCCCCGTACTGCCGCGCCAGTTCCGCCCGACGACTCCCCGCCACGCTCACCCACCCCGCCCGCTCACCCGTCCCCCGAACGGGGTCAGTTTCTCACTGGTCGTCAGCGTAGGGGCAGAACAGCGCCGGGTCCGGGAGAACTGGCCGCGCGCTCGGCGCCAGGCTGCGGTGACATGGGTGCATGGACGCCGTGCAGCGCAGCATCGACGCACCCGCCGAGGCGGAGGGCGGGATGCCCGCGTGGGCGGTGCGGTGGATGCTGCCGGTGCCCTGGCTGCTGATCGTGGCCGCGGTCCTGCTGGAATGGCTCACACCGGCGGCGTACAGCTATCTGACGCTGATCGCCGCGGCCACCCCGCTGGCGGCGCTGGTCCACCGACCGTCGGTCACGGTGCTGGCGGCGCTCACCTCCGTGGCCACGATGGTGGGGCTCGAGCTGTGGCTGGGCGACGGCTTCAGCCGCCACTTCGCGGTGGACCTGGCCACCACCGTCGTGCTCGCCGCCACCGCGGTGACCTTCGCGTTCACCCGGGACCGGGCCCGGCGGCTGCTGCACCGGGTGCGGGCCGTGGGCGAGGCGGCGCAGCTGGCGCTGCTGCGCCCGCTGCCCGACCGGCTGGGCCCGGTGCGGCTCGCCGGCTTCTACCGGGCCGCGGACGCCGAAGCCCTGGTGGGCGGCGACCTCTACGCCGCCGTGGGCACCCCCTGGGGCATCCGGGTCGTGGTGGGCGATGTGCGCGGCAAGGGCAACGGGGCGGTGGTGACGGTGGCCACCGTCCTGAGCACCTTCCGCGAGGCGGCGCAGGTGCAGCCGACCCTGAGTGGGATCGCGGCACGGATCGACCGGGCGCTGGCCCTGGACCAGAGCGATCTCGGCGACGGCGAGCTGTTCGCGACCGCGGTGCTGCTGGAGTTCCCCCTGGACCGGCAGGCGGTCCGGGTGCTCAACCGGGGGCATGTCCCGCCGCTGCTGCTGGACGGGTCGGGGGTGCACACCCTGGAGGCGCCGTTCGCGCTGCCGCTGGGCCTGGCGGAGCTGGCGCCGGAGGCGGAGGCCGAGTGCGCCCACCCGCTGACCGACCGTCAGGTCCTGCTCGCCTTCACCGACGGCGTCACCGAGGCCCGCGGCCGGGACGGCACGTTCTACCCGCTGTCCGAGCGGCTGGCCGCGCACGAATTCGCCGGTCCCGCCGCGGCCGTCTCCTTCGTGCGGCGGGACGTGGCCCGGTGGACCACCTGCACCCGCGACGACATGGTCGTCCTCGGCCTCCAGCGCACCCGCGGAGCCTGACGCGGCGTCAGGCTCCGCCGTCGGAGCGCGCTGTCACGAGCCGACCGGCTCCTCCACGCCGGTGAACGCGCGCCACAGGCGGGCGTAGGGGCCGCCCGCCTCCACCAGCTCGGCGTGGGTGCCGTCCTCGACGACCCGGCCGTGGTCGAGGACGACGACGCGGTCCGCGCGGGCGGCCGTGCTGAGCCGGTGGGCGATCACCACCGTGGTGCGGCGCCTGCCCCCGCGCCGGGCGAGCCGGTCGGCGGCGCGGTTGACCGCGGCCTCCGTCGCCAGGTCCAGGGCGGCCGTCGCCTCGTCGAGCAGCAGCAGGTCCGGGTCGACCAGTTCGGCCCGGGCCAGGGCGATCAACTGGCGCTGGCCCGCGGACAGGTTGCGGCCGCGTTCGCTGACCCGGTGCAGGTAGCCGCCCTCCAGCCGGGCGATCATCTCGTGCGCGCCGACGGCCCGGGCCGCCGCCTCCACCTCGGCGTCGCTCGCGTCCGGGCGCCCGTAGGCGATGGCGTCCCGCACCGTGCCGGCGAACAGGTAGGCCTCCTGGGGCACGACGCCGAGCCGGTGCCGGTAGCCGGCCAGGTCGAGCTCGCGGACGTCGTGGCCGTCGACCAGGACGGCGCCGCCGGTGACGTCGTAGAACCGGGCCAGCAGCTTGACCAGGGTGGACTTGCCCGCGCCGGTCTCGCCGACCAGGGCGACGGTCTGGCCGGCCGGGATCGTCAGGTGGAGTCCGCCGATGATCTCGGTGGCGCCGGCGTCCGCCGCCCGGTAGGCGAAGTGGACGTCCTCGAACTCGACGTCGCCGGCCAGCCGGGCCACCGGCTTCGGCTGCGCCGCCTGCGGGGTGGTGGTCGGGGTGCGCAGCAGCTCGCGGATCCGGGTCAGGCCGACGGCGGCCTGCTGGTAGCCGTCGAAGACCTGGGACAGCTGCTGCACCGGGGAGAAGAACAGGTCGATGTAGAGCAGGTAGGCGACCAGTGCGCCGGTCGTCAGCGTGCCGGCGTCCACCCGGTGCGCGCCCTCGATGAGCACCAGGGCCGCGGCCGCGCTGCTGAGGAACTGCACGAACGGGAAGTAGGTCGCGATGTACGCCTGGGCCCTGATCCGGGTGCGGCGGTAGTCGTCGCTGCGTGCGCCGAAGCGACCGCGGTTGAAGTGCTCGCGGCGGAAGGCCTGGACGATGCGCATGCCCGCGACGTTCTCCTGCAGGTCCGCGTTGACCGTGCTGACCTTCTCCCGGGCCAGCTTGTAGGTCGCGCTGGACTTGCGCCGGAACACCAGCGTCGCCACCAGCAGCACCGGCAGCACCGCGAAGACGTAGAGGGCCAGGCCGGCGTCCAGGACGAGCAGCACCACGAAGATGCCGAAGAAGGTGACCAGGCTGACCACGGCGGTGACCACGCCGGTCTGCAGGAAGGAGCTGAGCGCGTCCACGTCGGTGGTCATCCGGGTCATGATCCGGCCGCCCAACTCGCGCTCGTAGTAGTCGAGTCCGAGGCGCTGGAGGTGGGCGAAGATCTTGACGCGCAGCGAGTAGAGCACGCGCTCGCCGGTGCGTCCGCTGACCACCGACTCGACGGCCTGGACCGCCCAGTCGGCCAGCACGATCGCGAGCGCGATCAGCGAGGCCACGGCGACGGCGCCGCCCGCGGCCTTGGTCACGCCGTCGTCGATGCCGTGCCGGATCAGGATGGGCAGCGCCAGCGAGGCGAGCGCGTCCAGCGAGACCAGCATCAGCGCCAACAGCAGCGGGCCGCGGAAGGGGCGCAGCATCCGGCCGAGGTTGAACTGCGGGTCCGGCCGGCGGGCCTGCTCCAGCGGGATGCCGGGGTCGGCGTCGGCCGGGGGCAGTGCGGCGACCTGGGCGAGCAGGTCGGGGGTGGCGGCCATGGAACCCATGGCGCTGCGCATGCCGCCGCCTCCGCCGTGCCCCCCGCCCGCGGCGGCGCGGGCCGCGCGGCTGCTGGGCGGGGCGTCCGGGTCGGGGTCGGGGAAGCGCTGACGGTCCCACAGTTCCGGGGTGACGCCGGTGTGCTGGACGTGCTCGGCGTCCTCCACGTCTGCGGCGAGGACGGAGTCGGCGAGCTCCTGCGCCGCGGGGTCGGCGTGGCGGACGTCGCCGGCCATGGCGTCGGGGTCGGTGAGCAGGGCGCGGTAGAGCGGGCATCGGGCGTCCAGCTCCTCGTGGGTGCCCACGTCCACCAGCCGGCCGTGGTCGAGGACGGCGATCCGGTCGGCGAGCAGCAGGGTGGACCGGCGATGGGCGATGAGCAGGGTGGTCCGGCCCTCCATGACGCTGTGCAGGGCCTCGTGGATCTCGGCCTCGACGCGGGCGTCCACGGCGGACGTGGCGTCGTCGAGCAGCAGGATGCGCGGGTCGGTGAGGATGGCGCGGGCCAGGGCGACGCGCTGGCGCTGGCCGCCGGAGAGGGTCAGGCCCTGCTCGCCGACCACGGTGTCGTAGCCGTGCGGGAGTTCGCGGATGAAGCCGTCGGCCTGGGCGGCCCTCGCGGCCGCCTCGATCTCGGCGTAGGTCGCCTCGGGGCGGCCGTAGGCGATGTTGTCGCGGACCGACTCGGAGAACAGGAAGCTGTCCTCCGGCACGATGCCGATCACCGCGCGCAGCGAGTCCAGGGTGAGGTCGCGCACGTCGTGGCCGTGGACGCGGACGGCGCCCGCGGTGGCGTCGTAGAAGCGCGGCACCAGCATGCCGACGGTGGACTTGCCCGAGCCGGAGGCACCGACCAGGGCCACGGTCTCGCCGGGGCGCAGGGTGAGGTCGAAGCCCTGGAGGACCGGGGCCGGCGCGTCGGCGTAGGCGAAGTCGACGTTCTCGAAGGCGAGCGCGGGGACGTCGCCGTCCTGGTCCAGCTCGGCCGGGTCGAGCACCCGGGCGTCGGGCCGCTCCTTGACCACGGGCCGTTCGTCGATCACGTCGAAGACCCGCTCGACGCTGGCCCGGCCCTGCTGACCCATCGTCAGCAGCATGGTCAGCGCCCGGACCGGGGCGGTCATCTGGGCGACGTAGGAGGAGAAGGCGACGAAGGTGCCGAGCGAGACCTGGCCGTGGACGGCGAGGTAGCCGCCGAGGGCGAGTACGCCGACCTGGCCCAGGGCGGGGATGGCCTGCATGGCCGGGTTGTAACGGGCCGTCAGGCGGATGCTGCGCAGCCGCTTGGCGTAGAGGCGCCGGCTGGTCCGTTCGAGCCGGGTCAGCTCCTGCTCCTCCTGGCCGAAGCCCTTGACCACGCGGACGCCGGAGACGGCCCCGTCCACGACCCCGGCGACCGCGCCGGCCTCCTGCTGCGCGGCCCAGGTGGCCGGGAACAGCCGTTTGCGGCTGAGCTGGGCGATCCACCACAGCGCGGGGGCCATGGCGAGGGCGATCAGGGTGAGCAGCGGCGAGAGGAAGAGCATGACGATCAGCGACATGCCGAACATCAGCAGGTTGCCGGTCATCATCGGCAGCATCGAGAGGATGCCGACGATCATCTGCAGGTCGGAGGTGGCCCGGCCGACGACCTGGCCCATGTCGAGGCTGTCCTGCCGGGTGCCGTCCAGTCTGGTCAGCGAGTCGAACAGCTCGCGGCGCAGGTCGTGCTGCACGTCCATGGCGAGCCGGCCGCCCCAGTAACGCCGCACCAGCGTCAGACCGAAGACCAGCACGGCCGCGCCGACCAGGGCTATCGCCCAGGGAAGCAGCGGCTTGCGGTGCGTGGTGATGACGTCGTCGATGATCACCCGTGGGATCAGCGGGGTCAGCGCGGTGACGGCCATGCCGACGAGGGACGCCCCGAAGGAGAGCAGCACGTTGGCCCGGTACCGCCAGCAGTACCGGGCGAGGCGGCGCACCCATCCGGACTTTTGAGCCTGAGACATATTTAGGGACTCTAACTTCCTCTGCTCACCCTGTCCACCGGCTTTCGTAAGCCGTCACCATCCACGTGCCCCGTACACCCGCTCCACGTGCAGCCGGATCACCACCCGTCCGTCCCGGACCATCGCGGCGCGGTAGTCCTCCCAGTCCGGATGCTCCCCGGCGACGGCGCGGTACACCTCGATCAGCTCCTCCACCGTGGCGTCGTGGGGATCCGCCGAGGTCGGCGTCACCTCGACGCGCCCCTCGGCGACGGCGTACCGCCGGAAGTCCGGACTCGTCACATACAGACTGCCCCGCGGATCCCGCCGGAGGTTCGCCACCTTGGCCCGGTCCGCGGTGCTCGACACCCGGATCAGCTTCCGCTCCGGCTCGTACAGATGCGTGACATTGCTCAACTGCGGGCGCCCATCGCGCTTGAGCGCAACAAGGACGCCGTTGCGCGTGCTCGCGATCAGCTCGTCCAGGTCCGACATGCGTGCCCCCACTCCTCCGGTCGACGACTGCACCCAGGCAAGCGCCGGACCGGGACGGAGTGTTCCCGCCGGGGCCTGGGGCCTGTCCGGCGGATCCTTCCGAACCAGCCCGCGTCGTTCCCCCGCCCTTCGAGCGGGAGACACCCCAGGCGCGGCCGGGTCCGTGGCGGCGGGGCGCCCTCGTACGGGATGTACTGGGCGTAACGCCAACGCAGGGTGGGGGCACCTCCCGGCCGAAGGCTGGGGGAGGCCGTGTCAGGCGGCGCGGGCCCGGAAAAGATCCGCCGGACAGGCCCTACTCCCCCGCCCCCGCCGCGCCCGCGAGGGCGCCGAGGGCGAGGCGGTGGAGCAGCGCCGCCATCGCGTCGCGGCCGTCGGGCTTCGGACCGGCGGCCGCGCTGTGGGGGGTGGAGTTGAGCAGGCCGAAGACGGCGTGGACGGCGGGGCGGGCGTCCTCGCCGAGGCCCGGGTAGACGTCGCGGGCGACGCCCACCCACAGTTCCACGTACTGGCGCTGCAGGCTGCGCACGCGGTGGCGGTCCGCGTCCGGCAGGTTGAGCAGTTCCCGGTCGTGCAGGGTGATCAGCGCGCTCTCGTCGAGCGCGAAGTCGATGTGCCCCTGGAGGAGCGAGTCCAGCGCGGCCCGCGGGTCGGCGGCCGCGTGCACGCGCTGGCGGCCCTCCGCGAGCAGCCGCTCGCTGATGCCGATGAGCAGGTCGGCCAGCATCGCGTCCTTGCCGGCGAAGTGCCGGTACAGGCCCGGGCCGCTGATGCCGACGGCTCGGCCGATCTCGTCCACGCCCACTCCCAGGAACCCGCGCTCGGCGAACAGCCGTGCCGCCTCGCGGCGGATCTGCTCACGCCGGGGGGTGGTTCCTGCGGGGCCTGGGGGGTTCGGCATCCGGCAATCCTAGACAGCGACGTGAGCCGGCGTTAGCCTGCCCCTAGCTAGTTAACGATGGTTAACACGTTCGGCCCAAGGGAGCGCCACCGATGGTCCCTGTCACCCTGGCCCCGGCTCTACAGAGCTCGGCCGACCCCGCCTCGCCCGGCTTCCGGGCGAACGACGAGGCGCACCGCGCCCTCGTCGCGGAGCTGCACGCGAAGCTCGACACCGTCGCCGAGGGCGGCGGCGCACGGGCGCGCGAGCGGCACACCGCGCGCGGCAAGCTGCTGCCCCGGGAGCGGGTGGACACCCTGTTGGACGCGGGCTCCCCCTTCCTGGAGCTGTCCCCGCTCGCCGCCGACGGGATGTACGACGGTGACGCCCCGTCAGCCGGGATCATCACCGGCGTGGGCCGGGTCTGCGGGCGCGAGGTCGTCGTCGTCGCGAACGACGCCACGGTCAAGGGCGGTACCTACTACCCGATGACGGTCAAGAAGCACCTGCGCGCCCAGGACGTCGCCTACGACAACCGGCTGCCCTGCGTCTACCTGGTCGACTCGGGCGGCGCGTTCCTGCCGATGCAGGACGAGGTCTTCCCGGACCGGGACCACTTCGGGCGGATCTTCTACAACCAGGCGCGGCTCTCCGCCGCCGGCATCCCACAGCTCGCGGCCGTGCTCGGCTCCTGCACCGCGGGCGGCGCCTACGTCCCGGCGATGAGCGACCAGGCCGTCATCGTCCGCAACCAGGGCACGATCTTCCTCGGCGGCCCGCCGCTGGTGAAGGCGGCGACCGGCGAGGTGGTCACCGCCGAGGAGCTGGGCGGCGGCGAACTGCACGCCCGCACCTCGGGTGTGACGGACCATCTGGCCGAGAACGACACCCACGCGCTCGCCCTGCTGCGCGGCATCGTCGCCGGGCTCGGCCCGCGCACCCCACGCCCCTGGGACACGGCCCCGGTCGAGGAGCCGGCCGTGGACCCCGCGGGGCTCTACGGCGCGGTGCCGGTGGACCCGCGCACCCCCTTCGACGTGCGCGAGGTGATCGCCCGGATCACCGACGGCAGCCGCTTCGCCGAGTTCAAGGCCGAGTACGGGCCGACGCTGGTCACCGGATTCGCCCGGATCCACGGCCACCCGGTGGGCATCGTCGCCAACAACGGCATCCTCTTCGCCGAGTCCGCGCTCAAGGGCGCGCACTTCATCGAGCTGTGCGACCAGCGGGGCATCCCGCTGGTGTTCCTGCAGAACATCTCCGGCTTCATGGTGGGCCGCCAGTACGAGGCGGGCGGCATCGCCAAGCACGGCGCCAAGATGGTGACCGCCGTGGCCACCACCCGTGTGCCCAAGCTGACCGTCGTCGTCGGCGGCTCCTACGGGGCGGGCAACTACTCGATGTGCGGCCGGGCCTACTCGCCGCGCTTCCTGTGGATGTGGCCCAACGCCAAGATCTCCGTCATGGGCGGCGAGCAGGCGGCCTCCGTCCTCGCCACCGTCCGCCGCGACCAGTTGGAGGCGCGCGGCGAGGAATGGTCCGCCGAGGCGGAGCAGGAGTTCCGCCGCCCGATCCGCGAGCAGTACGAGCGGCAGGGCAACGCCTACTACGCCACCGCCCGGCTCTGGGACGACGGCGTGATCGACCCGATGGACACCCGCACCGTGCTGGGCCTGGCGCTCAGCGCCTGCGCCAACGCCCCCCTGCCCGAGCCGCGCCCCTACGGCGTCTTCCGGATGTGAGAGGCCGTCAACCCATGTTCGAATCCGTACTCGTGGCCAACCGGGGCGAGATCGCCGTCCGGGTCTGCCGCACCCTGCGCAAGCTGGGCGTGCGCGCGATCGCCGTGCACACCGACGCCGACGCGGACGCGCCGCACCTGCGCGCCGCCGACGAGGCGGTGCGCATCGACAGCTACCTCTCGGTCGAGGAGCTGCTGCGCGCGGCGCGGCGCACCGGGGCCGAGGCCGTCCACCCGGGCTACGGCTTCCTGGCCGAGAACGCCGGCTTCGCCCGCGCCTGCGCCGAGGCCGGGCTGGTGTTCATCGGCCCGCCCGCCGACGCCATCGAGCTGATGGGCGACAAGATCCACGCCAAGGCGGCCGTGAGCCGCGCGGGCGTGCCCGTGGTCCCCGGCAGCAGCGGCGACGGGCTGACGGACGACCAGCTCGCCGACGCCGCGGCCGAGGTGGGACTGCCGGTGCTGCTCAAGCCCTCCGCCGGCGGCGGCGGCAAGGGCATGCGGCTGGTGCGGGAGGCCGAGCACCTGCGCGAGGAGATCGCCGCCGCCCGCCGCGAGGCCCGGGCCTCCTTCGGCGACGACACGCTGCTCCTCGAGCGGTGGATCGACCGCCCGCGCCACATCGAGATCCAGGTCCTGGCCGACGCCCACGGAAACGTCGTCCACCTCGGCGAGCGCGAGTGCAGCCTCCAGCGGCGGCACCAGAAGCTGATCGAGGAGGCGCCGTCCGTACTCCTCGACCCGCACACCCGCGCGGCCATGGGCGAGGCGGCCGTGCGCGCGGCCAGGTCCTGCGGATACACCGGTGCGGGCACCGTCGAGTTCATCGTTCCAGGGGGCGACCCCTCCTCCTACTACTTCATGGAGATGAACACCCGGCTCCAGGTGGAGCACCCGGTGACCGAGCTGGTCACCGGACTCGACCTGGTGGAGTGGCAGCTCCGCGTCGCGGCCGGAGAGGAACTGCGGCTGGAGCAGAGCGCCGTCGACCTGGACGGCCACGCCGTGGAGGCGCGGATCTGCGCGGAGGACCCCGGCCGCGGGTTCCTGCCCACCGGCGGCCGCGTCCTCCTGCTCGAAGAGCCGGACGGCCTCGACGGCACCCGGGTGGATTCCGGGCTGGCCGACGGCCAGGTCGTGGGCAGCAGCTACGACCCGATGCTCGCCAAGGTCATCGCGTGGGGCCCCGACCGGGCCACCGCCCTGCGCAGGCTGCGCGCGGCCCTGGCCCGGACGACGGTGCTCGGGGTCACCACCAACGCCGGCTACCTGCGCCGACTGCTCGCCGACACCGACGTCGTCGCGGGGGACCTCGACACCGGCCTGGTCGAGCGCCGCCCGGAGCTGACGGTGACGGACCCGGCCGACGACGAGGCCGCCCTCGTCGCCGCCGCCCTCGCCCGGCAGCTGGCCCTGCTGCCGGGCACCGGAACGGACGCCTGGTCGGACCCCTTCGCCCAGCCCACGGGCTGGCGCGTCGGCGGCCGGCCGGCCTGGACCCGGCACCAGCTGCGCCTGCCCGGCGGAGAACCGGTGACCGTGGCCGTCCGGCCGACCGGCGACCCCCGGGAGGGCAGCTTCGAGGCCCGGCTCGGCGAGGACGGCATCGCGGTCACCGTCCGCGTGCGCGCGGACGGGAACCGGCTCACCGTCTCCTCCGACGGCCTCACCCGGACCTTCGCACACGCCACTGACAACTCCGGCGCGCAGCCCGTCGAGTGGCTCGGCCGCGACGGCGACAGCTGGGCCGTCCACGTGCACGACCCGCTGGCCGACGTCGCCGCGGGAGCCGGCGCCCACGCGGGCGACAGCCTGACCGCGCCCATGCCCGGCACGGTCACGGTGGTCAAGGCCGCCGTGGGCGAGCGGGTGACGAAGGGTCAGCCGCTGCTCGTCCTGGAGGCCATGAAGATGGAGCACGTCATCTCCGCCCCGCACGACGGGGTGCTGGAGCAGCTGCGCGTCAGCGCGGGCAGCACCGTGGCGATGGACGAACTCCTTGCCGTGGTCAGCACCGAGGAGGCGGCGGCATGACCCGGCGCCCCGACCCCCGACCGACGCGCCCCCCGCGCCAGGCGGCGCCCGAGCGAAGCGAGGCAGCCGCATGAGCACCACCCTGGACCTCGGCCTCCCGGACCGCGCACCGCTGGCGGGCCTGCCCGCCAGGGTGCGGATCCACGAGGTCGGCCCCCGTGACGGGCTGCAGAACGAGTCGGTCACCGTCCCCGTAGAGGTGAAGGCGGAGTTCATCGCCCGACTCGCCGCGGCGGGACTGCGCACGGTCGAGGCCGCCAGCTTCGTGCACCCCAAGTGGGTTCCCCAACTCGCCGACGCCGAGCAGCTGTTCCCGCTGCTGGCACCGGTGGCCCGAGAGTACGGCGACGAGCTGCGGCTGCCGGCCCTGGTCCCCAACGAGCGCGGCCTGGACCGGGCGCTCGCCCACGGCGTCCGCGAGGTCGCGGTCTTCGGCAGCGCCACCGAGACCTTCGCGCAGCGCAACCTCAACCGCAGCGTCGCCGAGTCGTTGGAGATGTTCGCCCCCGTCGTCCGCCGGGCCACCGAGGCCGGGCTGCGGGTCCGCGGCTACCTCTCCATGTGCTTCGGTGACCCCTGGGAAGGGCCTGTGCCCGTCGCCAAGGTTGTCGAGGTCGGGCGCGCGCTGCTCGACCTGGGCTGCGCCGAGCTGAGCCTCGGCGACACCATCGGCACCGGGACACCGGGCCAGGTCGCCGCGCTGCTGCGGGAGTTCGCCGCCCAGGGGACCGGCCCCGAGGTGCTCGCGGTGCACTTCCACGACACCTACGGCCAGGCCCTCGCCAACACGCTGACCGCCCTGCAGCACGGCGTCACCGTCGTCGACTCCTCCGCCGGCGGCCTCGGCGGCTGCCCCTACGCCAAGAGCGCCACCGGCAACCTGGCCACCGAGGACCTGGTCTGGATGCTCGACGGCCTCGGCATCGACACCGGCGTGGACCTCGCGGCCCTCGCCGCCACCAGCGCCTGGATGGCCGGCCACCTCGGCCGCCCGAGCCCCTCCCGCGCGGTGCGCGCACTCACGCACTGAACCTTCCCTTTTCTCCCCACCCTCAGGAGAGTTGACATGCTGGACCACCGGCTCGACCCCGAGCACGAGGAACTGCGCCGCACCGTCGCCGAGTTCGCCCACGACGTGGTCGCCCCGAAGATCGGCGAGTACTACGAGCACGACGAGTTCCCCTACGAGATCGTCCGCGAGATGGGCCGGATGGGTCTGTTCGGCCTGCCGTATCCGGAGGAGTACGGCGGAATGGGCGGCGACTACTTCGCGCTCTGCCTGGCCCTGGAGGAGCTGGCCCGGGTCGACTCCTCGGTCGCGATCACCCTGGAGGCCGCCGTCTCGCTGGGCTCCATGCCGATCTACCGCTTCGGCACCGAGGAGCAGAAGCGGGAGTGGCTGCCCAGGCTCTGCTCCGGCGAGATGCTGGGCGCCTTCGGCCTGACCGAGCCCGAGGGCGGCTCCGACGCCGGGGCCACCCGCACCACGGCCCGCTACGACGCCGACACCGACGAGTGGGTGATCAACGGCACCAAGTGCTTCATCACCAACGCCGGAACGGACATCACCGGCCTGGTCACCGTCGCGGCGCTCACTCGTTCGAGCGAAGAGGAGGGGAATGCCTCGCCCACCCGCTCGATCTCGACCATCATCGTGCCCACGGGAACCCCCGGGTTCACGGTGTCCAAGAAGTACTCGAAGGTCGGCTGGAACGCTTCCGACACCCGGGAGCTCTCCTTCTCCGACTGCCGCGTCCCCGCCGCCAACCTGCTGGGCGAGCCAGGCCGCGGATACGCCCAGTTCCTCCGGATCCTCGACGAGGGCCGTATCGCGATCGCCGCCCTGGCCACCGGCCTGGCCCAGGGCTGCGTCGACGAGTCGCTGCGCTACGCCGGTGAGCGGCGCGCGTTCGGCAGGCCGATCGGGGCCAACCAGGCCATCCAGTTCAAGCTGGCGGACATGGAGATGCGTGCGCACACCTCCAGGCTCGCCTGGTACCACGCGGCCAGCCGGATGCTGGCCGGCGAGCCCTTCAAGAAGGAGGCGGCCCTGGCGAAGCTGCACTCGTCCGACGCGGCGGTCACCAACGCCCGGGAGGCCACGCAGATCCACGGCGGATACGGCTTCATGAACGAGTACCCGGTGGCCCGGATGTGGCGCGACAGCAAGATCCTGGAAATCGGCGAGGGCACCAGCGAGGTCCAGCGCATGCTCATCGCACGGGAGTTGGGCCTGGCCGGATAGTCCCTCCTGAGCCGCTCCGGTGCGGGCGCCCGGAAAGTTTCACCGCCCGTGACGGACGCGGTTGACTAACCCGGTTAAGCGAACGAGCCTCTGGCGCACGGCACTTGTCGCCGTGCACAACTCAACTCGCTCACCGGGGAGGTCTCGGCGTGACAACTCGCACATCCCTGGCGGCCGCGGGCGCGGCGGGGGCACTGGTGGCGGCCGGCCTGCTGGCCGCCACCCTGCCCGCGCACGCGTCCACCAGCGGCTGCTCCGTCTCCTACATGGTGCAGAACCAGTGGCCGGGCGGCTTCACCGGCAACGTCTCCATCACCAACCTCGGCTCGCCCGTCCCCAGTTGGGCGCTCACCTTCGACTTCCCCGACACCGCACAGAAGGTGACCCAGGGCTGGAGCGCCACCTGGTCCCAGTCGGGGACGCAGGTGACGGCGGCGAGCATGAGCTGGAACGGCTCGCTGGCGACCAACGGGTCCACGACCATCGGCTTCAACGGCTCGTGGAGCGGCACCAACCCGGCGCCGAC
Organism: Streptacidiphilus monticola; assembly: GCF_042658505.1. Classification (NCBI taxonomy): domain Bacteria; kingdom Bacillati; phylum Actinomycetota; class Actinomycetes; order Kitasatosporales; family Streptomycetaceae; genus Streptacidiphilus; species Streptacidiphilus monticola. Next base: position 70,563 of record NZ_JBHSQJ010000083.1, read on the forward strand.
CGACTTCGCACTGAACGGCACGCCGTGCACGGGAGCCGTCATCTCGCCGTCCCCCAGCGGGAGTTCCTCTCCCTCGGCCGGCCCGACGGGTCCGTCCGGCTACCAGGTCCCGGCTCCGGCGCTGCACGTCGCGGGCAACCGCCTGGTCACCGCGGACGGCAGCCAGATCCGGCTGCTGGGCGTCAACCGCTCCAGCGGCGAGTTCGCCTGCATCCAGGGCAACGGCATGTGGGACGGGCCCGCGGACCAGGCGTCGGTCGACGCCATGAAGGCGTGGAACATCCATGCCGTACGCATCCCGCTGAACGAGGAGTGCTGGCTCGGCACCGCCGACGTCCCGGCGGGCGGCACCAGCGGCGCCGCCTACCAGAAGGCGGTGAAGGACTACGCCGACCTGCTGGTGGCCAACGGCATCAACGTGATCCTGGACCTGCACTGGACCTACGGCCAGTACACCGGATCCGGCGCGGGCTGCTCGGACACCGCCGCCACCTGCCAGAAGCCGATGCCGGACCAGAAGTACACGCCCGCCTTCTGGAGTCAGGTCGCCACGGCCTTCAAGGGGGACGACGCCGTCGTCTTCGACCTGTTCAACGAGCCCTACCCGGACGCGGCGAACGGCTGGACGGACGCCACCGAGGCCTGGACCTGCCTCCGCGACGGCGGCACCTGCACCGGCATCGGCTACCCCGTGGCCGGCATGCAGAGCCTGGTCGACGCGGTGCGGGCCACCGGCGCGACGAACGTCGTCATGACCGGCGGCCTCACCTGGACCAACGACCTGAGCCAGTGGCTGGCCTACGCGCCCAAGGACCCCACCGGCAACCTGGTCGCGTCCTGGCACTCGTACAACTTCAACGGCTGTGTGACGACGAGCTGTTGGGACAGCACGGTCGGAACGGTCGCGGCCAAGGTGCCCGTGCAGCTGGGCGAGATCGGGCAGAACACCTGCGCCCACGACTACATCGACCAGGTCATGTCCTGGGCCGACAGCAACAGGCTCGGTTACCTCGCCTGGACCTGGAACCCGTGGGGCGTCTGCGGCAGCAGCGGCAACGACCTGATCACGGATTGGAGCGGCACCCCCACGAGCACCTTCGGCGAGGGCTTCAAAGCCCATCTCCTCACCCAGCAGCCCCACTAGGCGGCGCAGCCGCCCGCTTGACGGCGCAGCCGTCAGGGGCGCGAGGAACTGCGCGACGAGCCCACCACCCGGGGAGGTTCGACCCGCACATGGGACCGGACCTCCCCG
>NZ_JBHSQJ010000083.1:71856-102765 GCF_042658505.1 Streptacidiphilus monticola
GGCGACACTGCCGAAGAGGCGGCCGAGAAGGCCGTGCGTGCCGCCGACGACGATCGCGTCCGCGGCGTACTCCTTGGCGACCTCTTCGAGCTCGTGGCAGATGTCGCCGCCCCGCTCGACGAGGACCCAGGGGATGTCGCTCAGGTAGTCCGCGCAGGCGAGTTCGAGTCCCAGCACCTCGGTCCGGTGATCGGGGACGTCCACGAACACGGGGGGCTCGCAGCCGGCCCAGACCGTCGCCGGAAGGCGGTTGGCCACGTGTACCAGCACCAGCCCCGCGCCCGAGCGGCGCGCCATGCCGACGGCGTACGCCAGCGCGCGCTCACTGGAGACCGATCCGTCGAAGCCGACGACGACACCGTGGAGGAAGGCGGGGTCGCAGGGCCGGGCCTGCTGCGACTGGGTCTCGAAACCGGGCATGGGCAAGTCGGCTCCTGACGCTGGCTTGCGTCTGCTCGGGGGGTCGGGGTGCTCGTAACCGGCCATGGCTGCGGACGTTTCGCGAGAGGGGATGCGGCAGGTGGGTGGGTTCTCTACAGGGTACGGCGACAATCGGTCCACGCCCAGATGCGGAGCGTACGGGGGCGCCGGTTCCCGCGAACTGGCGACGCGTACGCCGGAGCGCGCCCGGGGCGTGCATGGAGCATGCCTGAGCCGCGTCGTATGCGCAACGGTGCACCGTCCCGGGCGATTCGGAGGGGAAGCCGAGGCGATTCCACGACGAAAGCCCGGTGTATCGCACGGGTTTTCGGTCAAAGGACACCGATTCTTCACCGCATATGCCACCCGGCTGAAACCATTCCGTCATGCCACCCCTCATGCTGTTCGACCTGGACAACACCCTCGTTGATCGGAACATGGCATTCAAAGGCTGGGCCCAGCGGTTTCTCGCCGAGCACGGCTTCGATCCCCGGGACCTCGCCTGGCTCGCGACCCTCGACTGCGGGGGCTACTTCCCCCGCCCCGCCCTCTTCGGGGCCCTGCGCAGCCGCTACGGCCTGCGGACGTCGCTGGAAGAGCTGCAGGACGAGTACACCCGCACCATGACCGCCCTGATCCGGTGTCCACCGGCGCACGCCAAGGCCCTGCTCACCGCCCGGGAGAAGGGCTGGGTGCTCGGCATCGTGACCAACGGCGCGGTCGGTCCGCAGGAGGCCAAGATCCGGCGGACCGGACTGGCGGACCTGGTGGACGGCTGGGTGGTCTCGGAGGCGGTCGCCATCGACAAGCCCGATCCGCGGATCTTCCGGATGGCCGCCGACCGCTGCGGCATCCCGCTCCGCCGCCGCAACGGCGCGGCGTGGACCGAGCGCAGCTGGATGGTGGGCGACCATCCGCCCGCGGACATCGCCGGGGCGGCGCTCGCGGGCCTGAACAGCGCCTGGATCGAGCACGGCCGCCCCTGGGCCGAGCTGGGCTACCGGCCGACGCTCAGCGCCGCCGACCTTCCCGAGGCCGTGGACCGCATCCTGGCGGCGACCCCGGCCTGACAACCGCCGCCGTACGCGCCCCGCCTGACCCCTCGTCAGGCGGGGCGCCGAGCAGGCTCACCGGCGTCACCGGGACGGCTCAGGAGCGCAGCGCCTGCGGCGTGCCGGGAAAGCGCCACCACACCGACGTCCCGACCTCGCGGAAGCCCAGCCGCCGGTACAGAGGTTCACCCAGGAGCGTCGCCGTGAGCACGGCGGCGCGGCCGGGGTGGGCGTCCAGCACGGCGCGGACCAGGGTGCGTCCCACCCCGCGGCCGCGGTGCTCGGGGAGGACGGCGACGTAGTACAGGCCGACCGCCGCGCCGTCGTCCCAGCTCAGGCAGGCGCCGGCGGGGGTGCCGTGGCGCAGGGCCAGCCACTGGCGCAGGGCCGGGCCGCAGCGGGCCATCGCCTCGGGCGGGAACTGCGCGCCTCGGTGCCAGGGCAGCCGCGAGGGCAACGGGAAGCCCTGCACCACCACCCGCTCCACGTCGGCCAGTTGCGGCTCCGCCCCTGCCTCGTGGACCTGCACCTCCCCGGTCGGTACCGGCGTCCTCGGCTCCGACTCGGCTCCCGCCCCCGCCGCCTGACGCACCATCACCGCCGCGGGCAGGGCCGCCTCGCAGCCGTGGCGGGACAGGTCCAGCACGCGGTACGGGTCCTCCAGGTGCAGGGCGCGGGTGTCCCAGCGCCGGAACAGCTCCAGCAGTTCGGCCGTCAGCGCCCCCGGGTCGGCCGGCGCACGGGTCAGCAGCACCCGGTGGGCGCCCTCCGCGGGCCCCTCGCAGCGCACCGCGGTCCATGCGGGGCCCGACGCCGTCTGCCAGCCGTGGGCGGCCGCCCGGCCCAGCCAGAGCGCCGCCGCGTTGTCGTTGGCCAGTTCCAGTCCGCTGCGCGCCGCGATCCCGTCCGCATCCGCCACACTGCTCACGGCGCCCACCGTAGCCGTCGGCCGGTGCGGGGGCGCGCGGGCGGAGTAAGCAGCGTAGGGGGCGCGCGCCGGTCGCGCGCCGAGTGCGCCCCCCTCGCGCCTCAACGCCTCTTTTCGGTCAACTTCGGCACGCCTTCCCGGGGTTGGCCATCGTCCCAGCCCAGAGGCGCTGGTCCGGGCCGTAACCGGCCTCCGCGGCACTGCGCGCGCTGCGACAACTGGCCAGCGCTTCGCGCGCCCCCTTCCCTGGCGGACAGCGGGGTGTCAGTCTTCGTGATCGAATGCTTCACGCCAAATTGCCTTGTCGACATAGCGTCTGACGGAGAACCAGTCGCACCAGCCACTTCGGAACCAGTAGATTCGATCTTGACAAGCACGGGGCAGGACACGACAAGCCGCAGCCGAGTACCGGGGAACTCCGCATGCAGCGAAGGACGGGACGACCATGACAGCGAGGGGGGCCGGAGCGCCTTGAGCAGGGTCAGCAGGAGTACCGCCGCCGCGGACGACACGGACAGCTCACCCGGCGGCCCAGTCACCCCCCTCGGCGCGCCCACGGCCGGGTCGGCCGCCGCCCCCCGCAAGCTCTCCGGACGCCGCCGCCCGGAGATCGTCGCCGTGCTGCTGTTCAGCGGCGGGCCGATCTTCGAGAGCTCGATCCCCCTCTCCGTCTTCGGCATCGACCGCCAGGACAGCGGGCTGCCGCACTACCGGCTGCTGGTCTGCGCGGGCGAGGACGGCCCGCTGGCCACCACCGGCGGGCTCACCATGACAGCGCCGCACGGCCTGGAGGGGCTCTCCCGGGCCGGCACCGTCGTCGTCCCCGCCTGGCGCTCGCCCGCCCACGACGCGCCCCCCGAGGCGCTCGCCGCGCTGCGCAAGGCCCATGCCGAGGGGGCCAGGATCATCGGCCTGTGCACCGGCGCCTTCGTGCTCGCCGCGGCCGGCCTGCTCGACGGCCGCCCGGCCACCACCCACTGGATGTACGCGCCGACCCTCGCCAAGCGGTATCCCAAGATCCAGGTCGATCCGCGCGAACTCTTCATCGACGACGGCGACGTGCTCACCAGCGCCGGCACCTCCGCTGGCATCGACCTGTGCCTGCACGTCGTCCGCGCCGACCACGGCGCCGAGGCGGCGACCGCGCTCGCACGCCGACTGGTCGTGCCGACCCGGCGCAGCGGCGGACAGGCCCCGTACATCGACAGGTCTTTACCTGAGGAGATCGGCAGCGACCCGCTCGCCGAGGTGGTGACCTGGGCGCTGGACAACCTCAACAAGCAGTTCGACGTGGAGGCGCTGGCCGCCCGCGCCTACATGAGCCGGCGCACTTTCGACCGGCGCTTCCGGGCGCTGACCGGAAGCGCGCCGCTGCAGTGGCTGATCTCGCAGCGGGTGCTGCAGGCGCAGCGGCTGCTGGAGACCACGGACGTCTCCGTGGACGAGATCGCCCGGCGCTGCGGCTTCCGCTCCCCGGTCGCGCTGCGCGGCCACTTCCGCCGCCAGCTCGGCGTGTCCCCGGCGGTGTACCGCTCCAACTTCCGCTCCCGGAAGGCGGATTCGGTGCCGGAGCCGCGCACCGGGCCGGCCCCGACGGTGCCGCCGCAGGCCCGCGGCCCGCGCGGCGCCCGGCCCCGCGCGGGCAGCCGGGACCATGCGCCGGCGGAGGACGGCCGACCCCAGGCCGCGCTCGCCCACCCGGAGACCGCCCAGCTCGCCGTCCGTGCCTCGGCCCGGGACTGAGCCGGGCCCGGCCGTGCCAGGGGCGCACCGCGCCCCTGGGCGGCGCGTGGGCCGCGTGCGCGCCGACTTGCACGTCCGCGTACGACTGATCGACCATGACGGGTCAGTCCGATGCGTGAACAGGGAGCCGGCATGAACGACCGCATGGTGTGGATCGACTGCGAGATGACAGGACTGGATCTCGAGACGGACGCGCTGATCGAGGTCGCCGCGCTGGTCACCGACTCCGAGCTGAACGTCCTGGGCGAGGGCGTGGACATCGTGATCAAGCCCCCGGCGGAGGCCCTGGAGACCATGCCCGACGTGGTGCGCGAGATGCACACCTCCTCCGGCCTGCTCGACGAGCTGGCCTCGGGCGTCACCCTGGTCGAGGCCGAGGCGATGGTGCTCAACTACATCCGCGCCCACGTCCCCGAGGCGGGCCGCGCCCCGCTCGCCGGCAACTCCGTGGCCACCGACCGCGGCTTCCTCGCCCGCGACATGAAGGCCCTCGACGACTACCTGCACTACCGGATCGTCGACGTCTCCTCGATCAAGGAGCTGGCCCGGCGCTGGTACCCCAAGGCCTACTACAACAGCCCGAAGAAGGCCGGGAACCACCGCGCGCTCGCGGACATCCGCGAGTCGATCAACGAGCTGCGCTACTACCGGGAGACCGTCTTCGTCCCCGCCCCCGGCCCGGACGGCGACGCCGCGCGCGCGGTGGCCGAGAAGTACGAGAACTGACCCTTCCGAGGCCGCCCGCCGGCCCGGGCCCCACCTGGGGATAAGCCCCACCGGGGCGGAGCGAAAGCTGGTCGAGAGCACCCCCGGCGATCCTGTAGAGTTATCTCCGTCAGCGCGCGAGGCGGGCTGACGAACCAGATGGTGGGCGTAGCTCAGCTGGTAGAGCACTGGGTTGTGATCCCAGGTGTCGCGGGTTCGAGCCCCGTCGCTCACCCCACCGGACCGGGGCCCTGACGAATCGTCAGGGCCCCGGTCGCGTTCTGACCCCGTGTCAGCGGGAGGGCGCGACCCCGTGCCTCAGCTCGCGGCCTGCTTCACCAGGGCGAGGATCCTCGACTCGACCTCGGGCGTCAGCTCCTTCACGGCGAAGTAGACCGGCCACATGTCCCCGTCGTCGAGGTTCGCGCCGTCGCTGAAGCCGACGGTCGCGTAGCGGGACCTGAACTTCGCGGCGCTCTGGAAGAAGCAGACCATCCTGCCGTCCCTGGCATAGGCGGGCATGCCGTACCAGAGCTTCGGCGCCAGCTCCGGCACCTCGGTGGTGATGGCGGCGTGCAGCTTCTCGGCGATGATCCGGTCCTCGTCGCCGAACCCGGCGATCTTCTCGACCACCGCCGCCGCGTCGGCCGCCGCCTTGTCCGCCTTGCCGCCCTTGCGGGACGCGGCCGCCTTCAGCTCCCTGGCGTGGTCCCGCATCGCGGCCCGCTCCTCGGCCGTGAAACCGTCGTAGGACGCGGCGGCGGACGTCGCGGGCTTCTTCGTGTCGCTCATTGCGGGCTCCCCTGTGCGGTGGCGATCTCGACACCGATCATCGTAGGGAGCCCGCGGTCGCGGGGCTTCTCCGAAACTGACGGGCTGTCAGCTGAGTTCAGGCCGGCGGCCGCTCCGGATGCCGGTCGGCTTCGCCGTCCTCCAGGGCCGGCAGGACCAGGCCGCCGGCCTCCAGTTCGGCGTCCGCCTCGGCCTCCAGCTCGGCCCGCTCCTCCGCCAGCTCCTCGACGGCGGCGGGGCTGAGGCCTGACGCGCCGTCAGACTTCGGCGTGGAGGCGTCCAGGAAGCGCAGCAGCTCGACCGGGAAGGGCAGCACCAGGGTGGAGTTCTTCTCCGCGGCGACCTCGACCACCGTCTGCAGCAGCCGCAGCTGGAGCGCGGCCGGGGTGCTGCTCATGATGGTGGCCGCCTCGGAGAGCTTGCGGGACGCCTGGTACTCGCCGTCCGCGGTGATGATCCGGGCGCGCCGCTCACGTTCGGCCTCGGCCTGCCGGGACATCGAGCGCTTCATGGACTCGGGCAGCGCCACGTCCTTGATCTCGACGCGGTCGATCCGGATGCCCCAGCCCACGGCGGGGCTGTCCAGCATGACCTCCAGCCCCTGGTTCAGCGGCTCCCGGTTGGTGAGCAGGTCGTCCAGCTCGCTCTTGCCGATGATCGAGCGGAGGGAGGTCTGCGCGACCTGGGACATGGCGAAGGTGTAGTTCTGCACGTTGACCGTGGCCAGGACCGGGTCCTCGACCTTGAAGTAGACGACGGCGTCCACCCGGACCGTCACGTTGTCGCGGGTGATGCCCTCCTGCGCGGGCACCGGCATGGTGACGATCTGCACGTTGACCTTGCGCAGCCGGTCCGCGATCGGAACCAGCAGGGTCAGCCCCGGTGACCGGATCTGCTTGTGGACGCGGCCGAAGCGGAAGACGACACCCCGCTCGAACTGCTGGATCACACGGACGCCCATGGCCGCCCAGAGCGCGCCTGCGCCCAGCAGCCCGAGCAGCACGTCAACCGCGATCATCGCGATCACCCCGACTCGCCGAGGGGGCCCAGAACCCAGGCCCGTCACCGGCAACGCTACCCGCGTGGCCCTACCGCCGAACAGTGCGCCGCACCTTCAGGGGCGCTGGGGCCCCTGGCCGAAGGCTGGGGAGGAACTGCGCGACCGGCCCACCACTCGGGGAGGTCCGCCCCGTGTGCGAGTCGAACCTCCGCGGGGGGTGGGTTGCTCGCGCTTCCCCGCGCCCCAAGGGGGGCTGCAACTCACGCGCTGTCGCGGACGACGAGTTCCGTGCGGAGCAGCACCTGGCGGTGGGCGCGGTCGGGGGAGGCGATCTCGTCCAGCAGCAGGCGGGCCATCGTGCGTCCCATCTCCTCGCTGGGCTGGCGCACCGTCGTCATCGCGGGCTCCGTGTGCCGGGCCACCGGCGAATCGTCGAAGCCGACCACCGCCACGTCCTCGGGGATGCGTCGTCCGGCCCGGCGCAGCACCCGCATGGCGCCTGCGGCCATCAGGTCGGAGGCCGCGAAGAGGGCGTCCAAGTCCGGTGCGGAGTCCAGCAGTCGGGTCATCGCCCGCTCGCCCGCCTGCTCGGAGTAGTCGCCGTGGACCACCAGCGCGGACTCGTCGGCGGGGAGGCCGGCCTCGGTCAGGGCGCGGCGGTAGCCGTCGAGGCGGGTTCGGGCGCCCTCCATCTCCAGCGGGCCGGTGATGGTCGCGATCCGCCGCCGCCCGAGGGCCAGCAGGTGGCGCACCGCGGCCACCGCCCCGCCCAGGTTGTCGGAGTCGACATAGCTGAGCGGCTCCAGCTCCGAGCGGCGGCCGCCGAGGACGGTGGGCAGGCCGAGCTGCTCCAGCAGGTCGATGACGGGGTCCTCGGAGCGGACCGAGACCATCAGCACGCCGTCCACCCGGTGGCCGCTGAGGTAGCCGGCCAGGCGCTGCCGCTCGCGCTCGGTGCGGACCAGGATCAGCAGCAACTGCAGCTCGGTTTCCGAGAGTTCGCTGGCAACCCCGCGGATGATCTCGGCGAAGAAGGGCTCCGAGGCGATTCGGGACTCGGTCTCCGGGATCACCAGGGCCACGGCGTCGGCCCTGCTGGTGGCCAGGGAGCGGGCCGCCCGGTTGGGGACGTAGCCGAGTTCGGCGATGGCGGCCTCGACCGCGGCACGGGCCTGTTCACTGACCCCGGGCGCCCCGTTGACCACCCGGGAGACGGTGCCGCGTCCCACCCCCGCGCGCGCGGCCACCGCCTCCAGGGTGGGCCGCCCAGCGCTCTGCGCCATGTCCGCTCCTTCGTCCTCCGGACCCTCGCGGCCCCCGTCCGGCAGGGGCGCGCAGAGGCACAGCGTAGCGTGCGCATGACGGGAGCGCTCCCATGAAGTTTGCAGCAAGGCAGGGCGTACGTCTTGACAGCGCGTCAGAAGCACACCAGCATTCCGAGGCGAGGGAAATGGGAGCGCTCCCAGAGACAGGGGCCGCATCCACCACTTACCGCCGTACCAGGACTCAGCCATGGGAGCGCCCGCGAATGACCCAAGTCGAGACCCGTCCGAGCAGTGCCTCCGCCCCGCAGAGCCTGCCCCAGGGAGCGGAACTGCTGCGGTTCCCGCCTGACTTCCTGTGGGGCACGGCGACCTCGGCCTACCAGATCGAGGGGGCCGCCACGGAGGGCGGCCGGACGCCGTCCATCTGGGACACCTTCTCGCACACCCCCGGGCGCGTGCACCACGGCGACACCGGCGACATCGCCGTGGACCACGTGCACCGGTTCCGCGAGGACGTGGCCCTGATGAAGGAGCTGGGCCTGAAGGCCTACCGCTTCTCCCTCTCCTGGTCGCGCATCCAGCCGACCGGGCACGGCCCGGCCGTCGAGCGCGGCCTCGACTTCTACCGGCAGTTGGTGGACGAGCTGCTGGAGGCCGGGATCACCCCGGTCGCCACGCTCTACCACTGGGACCTGCCGCAGGAGCTTGAGGACGCCGGCGGCTGGCCGGTGCGGGACACCGCCGAGCGCTTCGGCGAGTACGCCGGTCTGGCCGCCCAGGCGCTCGGGGACCGGGTCCGCCACTGGACCACCCTCAACGAGCCCTGGTGCTCGGCCTTCCTCGGCTACGGCTCGGGCGTGCACGCGCCCGGCCGCACCGACGCCGCCGACGCGCTCCGGGCCGCGCACCACCTCAACCTGGCCCACGGGCGCGGCGTCGCCGCCGTCCGCGCGGCCGCGCCGGGCGCCGAGCTGTCCATCTCCCTGAACCTCCATCAGATCCGCTCGCTCACCGACTCGCCCCAGGACCTCGACGCGGCCCGCCGGATCGACGCGGTCGGCAACCGGGTCTTCCTCGGCCCGATCCTGCACGGCCGGTACGACGAGGACCTGCGCGCCGACACCGCCCACCTGGTGGACTGGGACCGCCTCGTGCAGCCGGGCGACCTGGCCGCCGCCTCGGCCCCGATCGACCAGCTCGGCATCAACTACTACGCGCCCACGCTGGTCTCCGGCGGCGGCAGCGGCAGGACCGGGGCCGACGGCCACGGCAACAGCCGCTTCTCCCCGTGGCCGGGCGCGGAGCGGGTCGACTTCCACCAGCCGCCGGGCGAGTTGACGGCGATGCGCTGGAGCATCGACCCCACCGGCCTGCGCGACCTGCTGGCCCGGGTCCACGCGGAAGCCCCGCAGCTGCCGATCTTCATCACCGAGAACGGCATCGCCTGCGAGGACTACCCGACGCCCGAGGGCGAGGTGCGCGACCCCGAGCGGATCGCGTACGTGCAGGGCCACCTGGCCGTCGTCCACGACGCGATCGCGGACGGGGTGCCGGTGCAGGGGTACTTCCTGTGGTCCCTGCTGGACAACTTCGAGTGGTCGTACGGCTATGCCAAGCGGTTCGGCATGGTCTACGTCGACTTCGCCACGCAACAGCGCACCCCCAAGAGCAGCGCCCGCTGGTACGCGGAGACGATCCGGCGCGGCGCCGTGGCCCGACCCGCACCCTGACCCCGGGTCGGACCGCGTGGAGGGGTCACGGGCGTGTCCGGTGCTGAGGGTCACCGAACACGCCCGTGACCTGCGGTGATGAGAGTCGTTGGACGCTACGTGCACGCTCTCGCCTCCGTGCTGGCGGCTGCGCCGGCACCCCCGCCGCCCCCTCCGCCCCACGAACCTGCCGAGCCCTCGCTCCTCTCCTGGCTCCTCCCCGTCCTCGCCGGCCTGACCCTGACCGCGTGCGCCTTCTGGAAACACAGGGGCCTGCCCGGCGGGCACTGATGCACCACGCGCAACCAGGCACCCCCAGGGGCGCGGGGAACCGCGCGGGCAGTCCACCTCGCAACGAGGTCCGACCCGATCAAGGGCCGGGCCTCCACAGTGGTGGGCTGGTCGCGCCGTTCCCCGCGCCCCTGGGGGTGCTGTCTTCTGTAAGCGCTTTCCGATCCGCAGGGCAGGCGCCTCAATCCGCCTGCTGTGTTCGGAAGTTGAACGCAGTAACCGGGGCTGGCGTTCACAAGTCACATCCGCGTAACGTCTACAACACATCCCCTTGCGTCGCCGCGAAAGCGGCCCTAGCTTCGTCGCAGCGCCCAGCCAGTAAGCGCTTACGGCAATCGCTCAGGATCCGCCTGGAAGGCACCCCGTGGATACACGAAGCAAATCCGACTCCGCGCCGACGATCTATGACGTCGCGCGTCGGGCGGGTGTGTCCATCGCCTCCGTCTCCCGCGTGCTCAACGACCGGGACAACCCCCGGCCGGTCACCCGGGACAAGGTGATGAAGGCGATCGCCGAGCTCGGCTTCGTCCCCGACGGGGCGGCGCGGGCGCTCAGCTCCCGGCTCAAGCACGTCGTCGGCGTGGTCTTCCGCCGCGTCTACGGCACCGACGACGGCGGCACCTTCGCCGACGAGACCGAGAGCCTGCTCTTCGGTGACCAGATCAACCGAGGCATCGAGATCGCGGCCGGCCGCCGCGGCTTCGACCTGCTGGTCTGCTCCGTCAACATCGACGAACGCACCCTGCCCAACCGGATCCTGACGATCGCCGGCAAGTGCGACGGCCTGATCCTGCACGACCAGGTGCTCTCCACCGCGGGGCTGGAGACCATCGCGCGGACCACCCCCGTGGTCACCCTGGCCGGCCAGCCCGGCATGGACGTGGCCAACGTCCGCAGCGAAAGCGCGGACAGCATGCGCGAGTTGGCCCGGCACCTGGTCGAGGACCACGGCTACCGCCGCCTCGCCTACATCGCCGGGCACGCGGACAGCCCGGACAACGTCGTCCGCGGCCGGTCCTTCACCGAGCAGGCGCAGTCCCTGGGCGCGGAAGTCCTCACCGGCCCTGCCTGGCAGGGCGACTACTCCGCCGCCGGGGGCGTGGAGATCGTCCGCGGACTGATCTCCCTCGGGGCCTCGCTGCCCCGCGCCATCGCCTGCGCCAACGACCAGACCGCCCTGGGCGTCATCTACGCCCTCGCCGAGCACGGCTTCGACGTCCCCGGGGATGTCGCCGTGACCGGGTTCGACGACCTGCCCTTCGCACGCCATCTCCGCCCGCAGCTGACCACGGTGCGTCAGCCCATCCAGGAGATCGGCGCCCGAGCCTTCGAGGTGCTCCACTCGATGATCACAGCTGACGCTTCGTCACCCGCCGGTCCGCCGGCGGAGATCGTGCTGCCCACCCGGATCGTCCGCCGCGAGAGCTGCGGCTGCCCGGCCGAACCGACGACCCCGCGCCTGTGGCGCCCCATAGGCTGAGGGAGCGGACGCCATGCGGACCCTGTTGCGCCGGCTCGGCTTCTACGTGCTCGCCGCGTATGCCGCCATCACCCTGAACTTCTTCCTGATCCGGCTGCTGCCCGGCAGCGCGCTGTCGAACATCCTGACCCAGCTGCGCGGTTCGAGCCTGTCCCCGGCCACCGTCAAGGCACTGGAGGAGGAGTACGGCGGGGGGCACTCCAGCACCTTCTCGCAGTACTTCACCTACGTCGGGCACCTCTTCAAGGGCGACTTCGGCACCTCGACCTCCAAGGGCGGCCCGGTCGTCGACGTGCTGACGTCGGACCTGCCCTGGACCATCGGCCTGGTCGGCTCGGCCACGATCATCGCCTTCGTGGCCGGCACCCTGGCGGGCATCGTGATCGGCTGGAAGCGCAACGGCTTCCTGGACGCGCTGCTGCCGATCGCGACCTTCTTCCAGTCGGTGCCGTACCTGGTCCTGGCCATCCTGATGATGCTGACCTTCGGCTACTACGGCGGCTTCTTCCCCTACGGCGGCAACTACGACACCAGCCGCAACGCGCACCTGACGGAAGGCTGGAACGGCCCCTTCATCGGCAGCGTGCTCCAGCACGGCACGCTGCCTGCGCTGACCGTGGCCCTCGCGTCGATCGCCGGCTGGATCATCGGCATGCGCAACATGATGATCACCACCATGGACGAGGACTACGTCCTGGTCGCCGCCGCGAAGGGCCTGCCGCAGTGGCGGGTTGCCGCGGTGGCGGCGCGCAACGCGATCCTCCCCGCGCTCTCCAACTTCGCGCTGTCGATCAGCCTCGTGGTGACCGGCTCCATCGTCACCGAGATCGTGTTCAGCTACCAGGGCGTCGGCACCGACATCAACAACGCGGTGCTCGCCGGCGACTACCCGCTGATGCAGGGCGTGCTGCTGGTCATCGTCTTCACGGTGCTCGCCATCAACTTCCTGGCGGACATCGCCTACGTCCTGCTCGACCCCCGCGCCCGCAAGGAGGCCTGAGCCATGCGCGCACTCCGCTCCCCCAAGGTGCTCACCGGCCTGGTCCTGCTGTTCGTCTTCGCCCTGCTGGCCTTCGTCGGCCCGCTGGTCGCCCCGCACTCCTCGGACTGGACCGTCGACCGGATCCACCACGTGCCGCTGGCGCCCAATGGGACCTACTGGCTCGGCACCGACCAGCAGCAGCACGACGTCTTCTCGATGGTGCTCAACGGCGGCCGGGACACCCTGCTCATCGCCTTCATCGCGGGCCTGGTGGCCACCGTCCTCTCCGTCGTCGTCGGCGTCACGGCCGGATACCTCGGCGGGCTGGTGGACGACCTGCTGACCGCCCTGGCCAACATCTTCCTGGCGCTGCCCGGCCTGATCATCCTGATGGTGATCATGAAGCCGCTGCCGCCGGAGGACACCGCCAACCCCTTCGTGATCGGCGCCGTCATCGCGCTCACCGGCTGGGCCTGGGGCGCCCGGGTGCTGCGCACCCAGACGCTGGCGCTGCGCGGCCAGGACTACGTCGAGTCCGCCAAGGTCATCGGCGAGCGCAAGTGGCGGATCATGCTCTTCGAGATCGTGCCCAACCTGCTTCCGATCCTGGCCTCGTCCTTCATCTTCACCGTCATCTACGGCATCGGTATCTTCACCGTGCTCACCTACCTCGGCCTGGTCCACACGACCGTCCCGAGCTGGGGTCTGATCATCAGTCAGGCCATCAGCCAGGGCGCCGTGATGGTCGGCCAGTGGTGGTGGTTCGTGCCGCCGGCGGTCTGCATCGCGCTGGTCGGCACCGCGCTGGCCCTGGTCAACTTCGGCATCGACGAGGTGATCAACCCCCGGCTGACCTCGGCCCGGGTGGGCCGCGGCAAGGGCGTCACCTTCCGCCTCGGAATGACCCCGGTGCTGCGCACCGCCCCCCGCGCCGTCCCGGCGACCACCCCCACCCCGTACGCGCCGACCGAGGAGGTCGCCAAGTGACCACGGCCACCCGCACCCGGGAACCCGTCCTGGAGATCCGCGACCTCTGCGTCGACTACGGCGTCGGCGAGCACGGCGTCCGGGCGATCACCGACGCCACGCTCACCCTGCACCGCGGCGAAGTCCTGGGCCTGGCAGGCGAGTCGGGCTCCGGCAAGTCCACCCTGGCCTACGCCGTCACCCGGCTGCTGCGCGCCCCCGGCGTGATCACCGGCGGCGAGGCGGTGTTCCACACCCGCGACGGCGAGGCGGTCGACCTCTTCGGGGCCGACGCCGCCACGCTGCGCCGGATCCGCTGGGACCAGCTCTCCGTCGTCTTCCAGTCCGCCCTGCACGCGCTCAACCCGGTGGCCCGGATCGACGTCCAGCTGACCGACGCGCTCAAGGCGCACCGCGCGCACATGACCGCGGACCAGCGCCGCGAGCGCGCGGCCGAGCTGCTGCGCCTGGTCGGCATCAACGAGGACCGGCTGCGCAGCTACCCGCACGAGCTGTCGGGCGGCATGCGCCAGCGCGTGATGATCGCGATGGCGCTGGCGCTGGAGCCGCAGGTCGTCATCATGGACGAGCCGACCACGGCCCTCGACGTGGTGACCCAGCGCGAGATCCTGGAGGAGCTGCTCCAGCTGAAGGACCGGCTCGGCTTCGCGGTCATCTTCATCACCCACGACCTGTCGCTGCTGCTGGAGCTGGCCGACACCATCGCCATCATGTACGCGGGCCGGCTGGTCGAACTGGCCGACGCCGGCGAGCTGTTCCACGCGCCGCGGCACCCCTACTCCTACGGGCTGCTCAACTCCTTCCCCGCGCTGCACGGCGAGCGGGTGCGGATGGAGGGCATCCCCGGTTCCCCGCCCGCGCTCAGCGCCATGCCGAGCGGCTGCGCCTTCCACCCGCGCTGCCCCTTCGCCATCGAGCGCTGCCGCCGCGAGACGCCCGAACTGGCCGTCCCCGCCGCCGACCTGAGCAGTCGTGTGGCCGCCTGCCACCTGCAGGACGGTCTGGAGACCGTCCCCGCCCCGCTCGCCCGAGCCCTTGGGAGCACCCTGTGACCGCCACCGACACCGCCACCGGCGTGGTGCACGGGCCCAAGCGCCCCGGCACCCCGGCCCTGGAGGCCCGCCGCCTGACCAAGCACTTCCCGGTCCACGAGGGCCTGCGCCGCGGCCGCGTGGTGCACGCCGTGGAGGACGTCTCGCTGGCCCTGCCCGAGGGCACCGTCACCGCCGTGGTCGGCGAGTCCGGCTCGGGAAAGTCCACCCTGGCCCGGCTGCTCACCCAGCTGATCACGCCGACCAGCGGCGAACTGCTGCTCGACGGCAAGCCGGTGGGCAGCAGCGCCAAGGAGCGCCGCGAGTGGACCAGCCAGGTGCACCTGGTGCTGCAGGACCCCTTCTCCTCGCTCAACGGGGTGCACAGCGTCCGGTACCACCTGGAGCGGCCGCTCAAGCTGCACCGCAAGGCCGCCGGCAAGGCCGAACTCGACGCGCTGGCACGCGAGTTGCTCGAGCGCGTGGCGCTGACCCCGGCCGACCGCTACATCGACAAGTTCCCGCACGAGCTCTCCGGCGGCCAGCGCCAGCGCGTGGCCATCGCCCGCGGCCTCGCCGTGCAGCCGCGCGTGCTGCTGGCCGACGAGCCGGTCTCGATGCTGGACGTGTCCATCCGCCTGGGCGTGCTCAACCTGCTCGACGAGCTGCGCGAGCAGGAGCGCCTGGCGATCCTCTACGTCACCCACGACATCGCCTCGGCCCGCTACCTGGCCGACACCGTCGTGGTGATGTACGCGGGCCAGATCATCGAGTCCGGCCCGGCCGTCCAGATCACCGACTCCCCGGCGCACCCCTACACCCAGCTGCTGCTCAGCGCGGCCCCCGATCCGAGCCGTACCGAGCAGGTGGAGCTGCGCGGCCGGGGCGCCCCGCCGAGCCTGATCGACCCGCCCCAGGGCTGCCGCTTCAACCCGCGCTGCCCCTTCGCGATGGATGTCTGCCGCACCCGGCAGCCCCCCGCGCTTCCGGTGGACGGTGGCGAACATGTCGCCGCCTGCTGGTTGTTGAGCCCCGACCACGCCTCGGCGTCGGTCGGCTGATCCGCACCGCACCACCCATGAGCATCGTCCGCCCCCGCGCCAACGGGGGCGGACGACGGAGCCCCGGAGGAGCTGCAACTCCGCCAGGGCGTGAATCCGAGCACCCCGCGGCACCACCTACAGCACGCACGAGCCGTCCGGACACAAGGAGCGTACGACAGTGAACCGCACCACCACCATGAGAGCGATCGGCGTCATCGCCGCCCTCGGCCTCGGCCTCACCACGGCTGCCTGCAGCTCCGACAGCAAGTCGCCCGGCGGCGGGTCCAGCAGCGGCTCCTCGGCCAGTGGCACCGCGCTGGTCGTCGAGTCCAACCCGGTCGCCTCCTTCACCGAGGACTTCAACCCGATCAGCACCAACTCGATCGGCCGCCTGGAGAACACCAGCTCGCTGATCTACGAGCCGCTGTTCCAGATCAACTCCCTGGACGCCTCCCAGGCCCCGATCCCGTGGCTGGCCGACAAGGCCGAGTGGTCCAACGGCAACAAGACCGTGACGATCACCCTGCACTCCGGCATCAAGTGGAGCGACGGCCAGGACTTCACCGCCGACGACGTCAAGTTCACCTTCGACCTGATCAAGTCGGACCCGGCGGCCAACGCCTTCGGCGCGCCGACGGTCAGCAGCACCAGCGTCACCAACCCGACGACGGTGGTGCTGAACTTCGACACCCCGCAGAAGGCGAACTTCGTCGCCATCGCGCAGCAGCTGATCCTGCCGCAGCACATCTGGAAGAGCATCACCAAGCCGGAGGCGGCGGTGGTCAAGGCCGCCCAGGCCATCGGCACCGGCCCCTACCTGGTCGACAAGTTCTCCTCGCAGCTGGTCACCTACAAGGCCAACCCCAGCTACTGGCAGGGCGAGCCCAAGGTCAAGTCCGTCAACCTGCCGGCCTACGCGGACAACAACGCGGCCTCCGCCGCGCTGGCCAAGGGCGACATCGACCTCACCGGCAACAACATCGCCAACGTGCAGACGGTCTTCGTCGGCAAGGACCCGCAGCACAACCACCTGTGGACCGACAAGGCCCCGTACTACCCGCAGGTCAACACGGTCTCCCTGCTGCTGAACAACAAGAGCAAGAACGCCCCGGAGCTGGGCCAGGCGGCGGTCCGCAAGGCCATCAGCGCCGCGCTCAACCGCCAGTCCTACGCCTCGCAGTGCGAGACCGACTACGAGCTCCCGGCCACCTCCTCCGGCGGCCTGACCGCGCCGGTCGACGGCAAGGTCATGAACTCCGCGCTCAACAACGACCTGAAGCCGACGGCCGACCAGGCCGCCGTGGACAGCCTGATGAAGGGCGCCGGCTACACCAAGGTGTCCGGCAAGTGGTCGAAGAACGGCAAGACCGTCAAGTTCAAGGTGACCGACCCGCAGCCGTACACCGACTACGCCTGCGGCGCCCAGGCCATCGCGAAGGACCTCACCACCGCCGGCTTCGACGTCACCGCCGACCTGGCGGCCGACCCGAACGCCTGGTCCACCGCGCTCGCCAACGGAAACTACGACGCCTCGATCCACTGGGGCCAGGGCTCGACCCCGTTCCAGAAGCTCCAGTTCACCGCGGACCCGCGGCTCACCGCGCCGCTGGGCCAGCCGGCGGCGAACAACCTGAACCGCTACGACAACCCCAAGGCGACCGACCTGTTCAAGGCCTACGAGGCCAGCACGGACGACGCGTCGGCGCAGGCGGCGCTGAACAAGATCCAGCAGCTGCTGTCCGACGACATGCCCTCGGTCCCGCTGCTGTACGGCGCGGCCTGGTACCAGTACACGGACGCCAACTTCACGGGCTTCCCGAACGCGGACAACCCGTACATGAACCCGGCCCCCAACAGCCAGGCCTGGGAGTACATCATCCTGAAGCTCGCTCCGAAGAGCTAGTCGCACGCCCCTAGGGGCGCGAGGAACTGCGCGAACAACCCGCCACTCGGGGAGGTTCGTCCCGCACGGGACCGGACCTCCCCGAGTGGCGCGTTCTCGCGCTGACGGTACGTCAGAACGTGCCGTCGGGTGGGGGTGGGGAGTCGGTGGCCGTGGCGTCCGTGGCCGGGCGGGCGCCGGCTTCGAAGTCGCGGGCGTCCGCGCCCGCCAGCAGGCGGGGGGCCGTCGCGTCCGCGGCCATCGCGCGCCGCAGCGCGCTCAGCGGAAGCGGGGCCGTGGACGCCAGCAGCACCAGGTTGCCGAAGCGCCTGCCCCGCAGCACCGCCGGGTCCGCCAGCACCGCCACCTCGCTGAACGCCGTTCGCAGCGTCGCCAGTTGGGCCCGCGCGAAGTCCAGCCTGCCGCCGTCGGCGATGTTCGCCGCGTAGAGCCCGCCGGGCGCGAGCGCGCGGGCGGCCAAGGTGGTGAACTCCACCGTGGTGCAGTGCGCGGGCACCCGCGCCCCGCGGAAGACGTCCGCGATGATCAGCTCCGCCCAGCCCTCCGGGGTCTTCGCCAGCACCTCCCGGGCGTCACCGCCGCGCACCCGGATCTGCCACGACCTGTCCAGGGGCAGCTCCCGGCGCACCAGTTCGGTCAGCCGGGTGTCGATCTCCGCCACCTGCTGGCGCGAGCGCGGCCGCGTCGCCGCGACGTAGCGGGGCAGGGTCAGCGCACCACCGCCGAGGTGCAGCACCGTGAGCGGACGCCCGGGCGGGGCCGCCGCGTCCACCACGTGTCCGAGCCGCCGCTGGTAGCCGAAGGTCAAGCGGGTCGGCTCGGCCAGATCCACGTGCGACTGCGGTGCGCCGTCCAGCAGCAGCGCCCAGGCCTGCGGGCGGTCCCGGTCCGGGACCAGTTCCGCCGTGCCCGAGTCCACCTCTGCCACGACCGCGCCGACCGTGCTGTTCTTCCGTGCCACCCGGCCAGTATGACTGCAGGTCAGCCCGGATCAGACGTCGTCCAGGGCGGCCAGCGTCCGCGCCGCCTCGTCGAGGGCCGCGTGCAGGCGGTCGGGGTCCGTCAGCGTGGAGCCGCCACTGGGCGGCAGCAGCCAGCTGCCCGCCTCCCCGGGGACCGGGAGATCGGTGCAGGAGGCCTCGGCCGGCAGCTCCCAGCCGGCCGCCGCGCCAGGCGGCACGAGGAAGGACAGCGTCGAGCTCGAACCGCCGTCGCCGCGGTGCAGCACCGCGCCGCAGCCGCCGCGCAGGCGCAGGATGTCGACGGTCTCCAGGCCCTGCCGCTCCGGCACGGTCACCACGTCGCAGGCCGCGACCGCCCGGCCGGTGGCACCGTACGGGGGGACATGGGCACGGGCGCCCTGACCGTGCGGGGCCTGCGCATGTGTGGCACGAACGAATTCCACCTGCACTGCGACCTCCTTGGCGGCCGGCGTGGTGCGCTGCCGACCTGGCTGGTTCGGTGTTGCTGCCTGATTCAACGCGCGAACCGCCCCGAGGCCACGGGTGGCGAGCCTGGCGGGGCATGGCATTTCATGGCGGATCAGCTGCGGGATGTCCGCTTTGTAGTGAAACCCTGGGTGTTCGACTCGTGACGCGGAGTAGGGTCTGGCAGCAGTTCAGACACAAGGGGCACCTGATGGCACAGAACTCACTCCCCATCCCTTCCCCCGTCCCGTTCCTGGCCTCCGTCCCGCAGCAGCGGCGTCCCAACGAGCGGATGCGGGCGCTGCGCGGCGGCCTGTCCGCAGGCGAGTTCGCCGCGGCCGTGCGCCGCGCGGCCCGGGAGATCGGCGAGCACGTCTCCTGCGACGCGCGCTACGTCGGACGGATCGAGTCGGGCGAGATCCGGTGCCCCAACTACGCCTACGAGCGGGTGTTCCGCCACATGTTCCCCGGCTCCTCCCTGGAGGACCTGGGCTTCGCCTCACGCACCGAGGCCCGGCGACGCCCTGCGCACCACGACGAGGAGAACGACGACGTGCAGCGACGCACGTTCCTGGCCGGCGCCCCCATGGCGCTGGCCGCGGCGGTCGGGCTGGACGCCCCGGCCCACGCCGGGACCGGGTCCCGGGTCGGCGCGAAGGAGGTCCGCGACGTCGAGGAGGCGGTGCGCCGCATCCGGCTGTGGGACGACGCCCACGGCGGCGACAGCCTCTTCGACCAGGCGGGCCAGGCCCTGCGGGCCGCGTACCGGCTGCTCAACTTCGGCAGCTACACGGCCCGGACCGAGCAGCGGCTGCAGTCCGGTGCCGGTGAACTCGCCATCTCCGTCGGCTGGTTGGCCCACGACTCGGGCCACTGGGCGGAGGCGCGCTCCTTCTACGCCGAGGCCCTCGCCACGGCGCGGATGGCCGACGACCCGGCGCTGGAAGCGCACTCCTTCTGCAACAGCGCCTTCCTGGCCCGGGACGCGGGCCGCCCGCGCGAGGCCGTGCGCGCGGCCCAGGCCGCCCGGAGCGCGGCGACGGGGCTGGGCTCGGAGCGGCTGCTGGCCCTGCTGGCGCTGCGGGAGGCCGGCGGCTGGGCGGTCCTCGGCGACCGGCGCGCGACGGAACGCGCGCTGCTGGAGGCGCACCGCCACTATGCGCGGGGCGCGCGGGAGGCCGACCCGGACTGGATGTCCTTCTTCAACGACGCGGAAGTGGCGGGCCTGGAGGCCCAGTGCTGGTCCGCGCTGGGCGAGTGGGACCGCGCGGTGGACCAGGCCGAGCAGGCGATAGCGCTGCAGCCGGTGCACTTCGTGCGGAACCGGGCCCTGTACACGGCGGAACTGGCCCACGACTGGCTCGGCCGCGGCGAGTTGGCCGCGGCGGCGGCCACGGGCCGCGACGCGGTCGCCCTTCTGACCGACGTGCACAGCACCCGCATCCGCAGGATGCTCGCCACGACGGCGGAGAGCCTGCGGCAGCATGGTGCCGTCCCGGAGGTCAGGGATTTCCTGCAGGAGCACGACCTGGTCCTTGCCGGATGACCTGAGGTCGCACTATCAGCGGCGCGGGCCGCAGGGGCACGGGCCACAGACCCGCCTGACCGGAGCCTCCGCGCCCGGCAGCACGCCGACGCTCGAACGTCTGCGGCCCGCGCCCCTGGAGGCTGCGCCTCATGAGAGGGGTGCGACCTGCGTCAGTGGAAAAGGTGAGCCATTGCCAGGCCGGCTGCGCCCAGCGGGATGGCCAGTCGTGGGGCTCGGCTCAAGGTGACGGTCTGCCAGGTCCCGTCCGGGACGCGGGAGGCGAGTTCGGCGCGGATCGCGTCCTCGAACAGCTCCACGGCGTCCAGCATCCTGCCGCCCCCAAGGGACACCTCGTCCACGTCCAGCAGGCGCACCAGGTTCGCCACCCCCACACCCAGCACCTGGGCCGCCTCCTCCGCGCGCCCCGCGCGCAGCGCGGTGAGGCAGACCGCCTCCAGGCAGCCGCGGGCCCCGCAGGCGCACAGGGGCCCGTCGCGGTCCACGCACTGGTGGCCGAACTCCCCCGCGTTCGTCCGGGCGCCCCGCTGCACCCGGCCGCCGAGTACCAGGCCCGCGCCGACGCCGTCCCCGAGATAGACGAACGCGCGGTTGTCCGAGCCGAGTTGGCTCAGCACACCCGCTGTCGTGTTCTTCTCGACCACCACCGGGAGCCCGCAGCGCGCCTGCATCTCCTCGCGCAGACGCAGGCCGCGCCAGCGCGGCAGACCGGTGACGTGGTGCAGGACGCCCTCCCGGGCGTCCAGCGGACCCGGCGCCGCCAGGCCCAGCCCCAGCACCTGCCCGTCCGTCACATCGGACGTCAACTCCGACGCCATTTGCGCCAGTTGGTCCAGCACCGGCCCCGGCTCACCGCGCAGGTCGACCGTCGCCCTGGCCTGCCCGGTGACCGTGCCGGCCAGGTCTACCCGGAGCAGCCGCAGCTCCTCCCGTCCCAGCTGCGCGCCCAGGGCCACGCGGGCGTCGGGGACCAGGCGCAGCAGCGTCCGCGGCTTGCCCGTGGCGCCCGCGACGCGCTCGCGGCCCGCCTCGGCCAACAGGCCCTCGTCCAGCAGTCGGGCCGCGATCTTGCTGATGGCCTGCGCGGTCAGGCCGGTCTCCGCCGCCAGCTCCACCCGGCTGACGCCGGCCCCGCCGCGGGCCCGCACGGCGCGGAGCACCGCGGCGTCGTTGCGGTCGCGCAGGAGGCTGAGATTGAACGCGGAGTCGGTGGCCACATGTCGATTATGTCGGAGCTTGCGAGTTAATCCACGCTGTTGTTTAACTGGGGCCATGGACTCCCCGCAGCTCAACGTCGGACTCATCGGTTACGGCCTGGCCGGTTCGGTCTTCCACGCGCCGCTGATCAGCACCACGCCCGGACTGCGGCTCTCGGCCGTGGTGACCGCCAACCCCGAGCGCCAGGCGCAGGTGCGCCGCGAGCACCCGGACGCGAGCGTGCTCGACAGCGCGGACGCGCTCTGGTCCGCGGCCCCGCACCTGGACCTGGTCGTCGTCGCCTCCCCCAACCGCACGCACATCCCGCTGGCCACCGCCGCGCTGGAGGCCGGCCTGCCCGTCGTCGTGGACAAGCCACTGGCCGGGACCGCCGCCGAGGGCGAGGAACTGGCACGCCTCGCCGAGGACCGCGGGCTGCTGCTGAGCGTCTTCCAGAACCGGCGCTGGGACGGCGACTTCCGCACGGTCCGCGAGCTGGTGGAGTCCGGGCGGCTGGGCACGGTGCGCCGCCTGGAGTCCCGCTTCGAGCGGTGGCGCCCGCAACTGAAGGGCGGCTGGCGCGAGTTGGGAGATCCGGCGGAGGTCGGCGGGCTGCTCTACGACCTCGGCGCGCACCTGGTCGACCAGGCGCTGACGCTGTTCGGCCCCGCCGTCCGCGTCTACGCCGAGCTGGACGTCCGCCGGGCCGGGGCGCAGACGGACGACGACAGCTTCGTCGCGCTGACCCACGCCGACGGAACCCGCTCACACCTGTGGATGAGCGCGACGGCGGCTCAACTCGGCCCGCGTTTCCGGGTGCTGGGGTCGGAGGCCGCCTACGTCAGCCACGGCTTGGACGGCCAGGAGGACGCGCTGCGCTCCGGCAGCACGCCGGCCGACGCCGACTGGGGCATCACCCCGCGCGAGCGGTGGGGAACCCTGGTGGCCGGGGACTCCGTCGAGCCGGTGGAGACCCTTCCGGGGGCCTACCAGGACTACTACGCGGCCGTCGCCGAGGCGCTGCGCGGCAGGGCCGCGGTGCCGGTCGAGCCGCGCGACGCGGTGGAGGCGCTGCGCGTCCTGGAGGCGGCGCGGCGTTCGGCGCAGAGCGGGGAGACGGTGTCGCTGTGAGTCTGACGATCAACGAACTGGAGGAGCAGCAGCGGGAGTTGCAGCTCCCGTCGTTCGGCCTGGACGACGCCTGGCGGCTGGGCTCGCTGATCGTCGGCCTGGCCCGGGAACGGGGCCTTGCCGTCACCGCGGACATCCGCCACGGCGAGCAACAGGCCTTCCACGCGGCGCTGCCGGGGACGAGCCCGGACAACGACGACTGGATCCGCCGGAAGGCGGCCGTGGTCCGCCGCTTCGGGGAGGCGTCGTACCTGGTGGGCGAGCGCTTCCGGCAGAAGGGGAGGCCCTTCGATCTCGACCCGGCCCGGTACGCCGCGCACGGCGGTTCCTTCCCGCTGCTGGTCCGCGGCACGGGCCCGGTCGGCACGGTCACCGTCTCCGGTCTGCCGCAGCTGGACGACCACCTGTTCGTGGTGGAGTGCCTGCGGCGGTTTCTGACCGAGCGTTAGGCCCGGGTCAGGCCCCGTCCCTACAGATGCGCGGAATCGTTCCAGCGCTCGACGGCGCGGGCGCCGTACTCCCAGGTCAGCACGGAAAGCGTGGCCGGACCCAGCTTCAGCCGCTGCGCGAACGCGGGCGGCAGCCCGAGCCAGCGCGCGGTGAGGATCCGGAGCAGATGGCCGTGGGCGACCACCACCAGGTCGCGGTCGGCCGGGTGCATGACCGTGGTGTCCGGGTCGGGGACGCCGGCCTCCGCGTCCGCCCAGGCCAGGAAGTCGTCCACGCGGCCGCTGACGTCGGCCAGCGCCTCCCCGTCCGGGACGCCGTCGCGCCAGATGAGCCAGCCCGGCTGGTGCTCGGCGCGGATCTGAGGGCCCGTCAGCCCCTCGTAGCGGCCGTAGTCCCACTCCAGCAGCCGGTCGTCGGTCCGCAGCCGGTCGCCGAAGCCGGCCAGCTCGGCCGTCTCCCGGGCCCGGGACAGCGGGCTGACCCGGACCAGCGCGTCCTGCAGCCCGTCCCAGGGGGCGCGCTTCAGCCGGTCGCCCAGGCGGCGGGCCATGTCCCGGCCCTCCTCGGTGAGCGGGACGTCCGTCCGGCCCGTGTGCTGTCCGCCGCGCGACCAGGCGGTCTCGCCGTGACGGACCAGGAGCAGGCGCATGGGCATGGGTGGATCCTCCGAAGGGGCGGGACGGTGGGGGCTGCCGCTCCTATGATCCCGCACGTCGTCCGAGGTCCGGGCAGCAGCCCGGCGCGCTCAACCGGCGGCGGCGACCTTCTCGCGCAGGCCGGTGATCACCAGGTCCAGGCCGAAGCGGAACTGGGCCTCGCCGTCCTGCGCGAACCGGACCATCTCCGGACCCAGGTCGGTCAGCGTCGGGTGGGACTCCGGGGAGAGCGCGGCCAGCCGCTTGCGGATCGCCGTCGCGTGGAAGTCCTCCGAGGTGCATGCCTTCACCTCGCGCAGCGCCGAGCCCAGGGTGTAGCGCAGCAGCGCCCCGTTGGCGAGCACGGCCTCGTCCCGGCTCAGTCCGGCGGCGCGCAGCAGGGCGAGCTGGCGCTCCATGGTGACCATGGCGATGTCGGCGAAGTCGTCGCCCGAGGAGGCCTCGGCCAGCAGCCGCAGCACGGCCGGACGTCCGGTGAAGACGTGGTAGGCCGCGAGACATGCCTCGCGCAGCTGCTCGTGCCAGGGGCCCTCGCCGCTCGGCGGGACGTAGTCGGCGAGCACCCGCTCGCGCGCGGCCCGGAACAGCTCCTCCTTGCCGCGGAAGTAGGTGTAGAGCGCCATGGTGCCGACCCCGAGGTCCTCGGCGAGGACCCGCATGGAGAAGGACTCCATCGGGCGGGCGTCGAGCAGTGCCAGAGCGCGGTCCACGATCAGCTCCGCGCTGAGGGTGTTGCGCGGTGCGCGGCTTCGGCCCGTTGACATGTCTGGAGCCTATCGATCCTGCTCGGAATGGGGAGGGGGGCGGGTGCGTTGAGCTTTACCGTACAGCGTACGGTAGTGCGTACGTTCGGACCGGACGTACGCACCCACTGCAATGTCGAGCTCGGAGCCGCACCATGTCGAGCCTCAGCACCGCCCGCCGCGGGCGCTGGCAACTGGAACTGCTGCTGGTCGCCGTGATCTACGCGGCCTACGACGGCAGCCGCCTGCTGGTCCGGGGCGGCCTGGAGGAGGCGCAGCACGACGCCACCCGCCTCCTGGACATCGAGCAGTGGCTCCACCTCGACCCGGAGCGCTGGCTCAACAGCGCCTTCACCAGCGACCGGTGGCTCGGCATACCCGCCGACTTCGCCTATGCGACCCTGCACTACATCGTCACGCCGCTGATCCTGGCCTGGCTCTGGCGCCGCCACCGCGAGGTCTACCGGCGGGCCCGGACCTGGCTGGGCATCAGCACGGTCCTGGCCCTGGCCGGCTTCATCCTCTACCCCACCGCCCCGCCGCGGCTGCTGCCCGACTCCTTCGGCTTCACCGACACCATGGCCCAGCACGCGAACGTCGGCTGGTGGGCCGGGAGCGCCAGCGCGCCCAAGGGCCTCGGCTCGATGACCAACGAGTTCGCCGCGATGCCCAGCCTGCACGTCGGCTGGGCCCTGTGGTGCGGGCTCATGCTGCTGCTGTACGCGCAGGACCGCACGGCCAAGGTGCTCGGCCTGCTCTACCCGGTGACGATCGCCCTGGTGGTGATGGGCACCGCGAACCACTACCTGCTGGACGCCCTCGCCGGCGCGGCGGTCGTCGGGGCCGGCTACCTGCTGAGCGGGCCCTACCTCCGCCTCTGGGACCGCGTCCGCGCCCGCCTCGCCCCGACCGCCGCGGGCCCTGCGTCCGCATCCGCCCCCGCCGCCGCTCCCGGCGCGGGTGCCCAGCCCGTGGGGCCCTCCCTCCCCCGCGTCCCCGACTACCCGCCGGCCACGGCCGAGCCCGCCCACGCCCCGTGAGGCGGGCGGGCCGCCCGGGTCACTGCAGGTCCGCTCCGGCGGCGCGCAGCTTCTGCCGGATCAGCGCGGTCAGCCGGGTCCAGCCGGGCCGGTCGTCCTCGCCGTGGTGGGTGAGCAGTTCGTAGCGGGTGTCGCCGTCCTCGCGGTGCTGCAGGCCGGTCAGCGTGGGCAGCAGCGAGGGGTCGGCGAGGAAGTGGGCGGCCACCTCATCGGCCAGCTCCTCGATCCGCGGATCGTCGGGAGCCCAACTCCCGGCGCTCCAGGTGAGCTTGACCATGGCGACGTGCCGCGGGTCGTCGAGGCCGTGCTCGATCTGCGCCAGGTAGTCCTCGAAGCCCTCCGGCATCAGGGCCCGGACCAGGATCAGGGCCTCCCGGGCCGTCGCCGCGTCGGCCTCGGTGAAGCCGAGCCCGGGCATCCGGTCCAGCAGGGCGAGGGCCCGGTCCGGCAGCAGCACCCGGTCGCCCTGGGTGAGCCGGCGAAGCGTCTCGCGGCGGGCGACCAGCTCGTCGATCCGCTCGGTGAGGGCCTCCTCGGCCTCGATGAGCGCGGCGGCGAACCGGTCCGGATCCGCATCGAGGATGCTCCCGATCTCCGCCAGCGGGACGCCCGCACCGGCCAGCGTGCGGACCTGGACCAGCCGCAGCAGCTCGGCCGACCCGTAGCGGCGGTACCCGGAGCTGTCGCGGCGCGGCTCGTCGACGAGGCCGAGCCGGTGGTAGTGCCGGATCGTCTTGATGGTGACCCCGGCGAACGCCGCCGCCTGGCCGATGGTGATCCCCTCTGACATGGCGTCAGTTGACCCCACGGGGATCCAGCGAGGCAACCTCGCGCACGGCCGCGGCGATGGCGGCGAAGTCCTCGCGCACGATGGTGGTGTGCTTGCTGCCGACCGTCGCACTCACCCGCACGTTGGGGTTGCGGGCCAGCACCGGGTCGAGCGTCGCGCGCATCGCCGCCAGCCCCTCCGCGGTGCCGCCGAGGCTGGCGCCGGAGGCGACCAGGAAGCGCATCGGGAAGGTCACCAGGTCGAACACCGGGTCGCTGGCGGCCACGATCTCGTTCAACTCGATGTTGACCTCGGCGTGTTCGGCGGCCGACATGCGCGCGGCCAGCCCGAACGGGCGGAACAGGGGCATCAGCGGGCCGAAGCGCCGGAACATCTTCCGGATCTGCTCCTTGCCCGCCTCCCGGCCGCCGTCGACGGTGGCGAGGTAGTCCCACGGGTAGCCGCCGTCGACCATGACCACGCCCGCGACCCGGTCCGGGTGGCGGGTCGCCCAGTGCAGCGCCAGTGCCGCGCCGTAGGACCAGCCGACCAGCAGCGGCCGCTCGGCGCCGGTGGCGCCCAGGACCGCGTCGATGTCCCGGAGGCAGGCCTCGAACGAGTAGTCCGCCGACCGCTCCGAGCGGCCGCGGGCGCGCTCGTCGAAGGTGATGTGGCGGTATCCGCCGCCCAGTTCGGCGATGACGCGGCGCCAGTTCTTCTGCGTGGCGTAGGAACCGTTGAGGTAGACCACCGGCCGTCCCGGGCCGCGGGTGTCGCTGACGGCCAGGGCCGTGTCCTCCACCGGCACCATGCCGGTCCACGTGGTGTCGGGGCTGCTCGGATGCGCTGTCGCGTTCGTCATGTGCTTCAGCCTGAGGCTTGACCTTGGGTCAAGGTCAACCTGGAATTCCCGCGCCCCGCGCCCGGGTCGCGGTGGGCCGTCCCTCCGGGTGCTCGTGGTTTCTGTCGGTCCCAGGTGCAAGACTGGCGCGCACCATGAACGACTCTCCGCTCACGTCCCTGGAGCGCCGCCTCGCCGGGCTCCGGGGCGAGGCCGCCCCGAAGAGCCTGGACGCCCGCGCGCTGGCCGCGCTCGCCGCGAACCCCGGTTGCCGGCGCCGCGCGGTGCTCGACGCCGCGGGCGTGGACAAGGGCGCGCTCGCGGCGCGCCTGGGCGCCCCCGCCGCCTTCGGGCAGTCGCCCTTCGCGATCACACGCGGCCTCGCCTTCGAGAAGCGCCTGCGTGCCGACCGCTGCGCCGCCCTGCTCACGGTCGTCCAGGAGACGCTCGGCGGCGAGCCGCTGCCGCTCGACGACGTCTCCGTGCCCGACCTGCTGGCCGGGGCCGCCGGGCCCGCCGTCCGCACGGAGCGGACCCGGCAGGCGATCGGCGAGGCGGTCGCCGCGGGCGGCTGGACCCTGCTCGACCATCCCATGCTGCGGCTCGAACTGGCGGGCTCCTCCGCCTACTTGGAGCCCGACGCGGTACTGGTCGCCCCGGCGGGGCGCTGGCACGTCATCGAGATCAAGTCCTTCCCGATCCTCGACGGCGGCGCCGATCCCGCCAAGGTGGGCGCCGCCGCCCGCCAGGCCGCCGTCTACGTGCTGGCCCTGCGCGCGCTCGCCGCCGCACTGGAGGGCCGCCCGGCGCCGACGACCGCGGACCCCTACGCCGTGCCCGAGGGCCTGGCCGCCGCGCCCGCGGACACCGCCCTGCTCGTCTGCCCCCGGGACTTCTCCAACCAGCCCGTCGCCGCCGCCGTCGACCTGCGCAAGCAACTCGCCGTGACGCAGCGTCAGCTGCTGCGGCTGACCCGCATCGAACAGCTGCTGGACGCCCTCCCCGAGGGCCTGAGCCTCGACGAGAGCCCCAAGGCCGTCGAGGACATCCCGCACTCCTACTCGCCGGACTGCCTGGCCGCCTGCGAACTCGCCTTCCTCTGCCGCGAGCAGGCCCGCTGCGCGGGCTCCGTGGACGTGCTGGGCCGGGGCGTGCGCGGCGAGCTGGGCAGCGTCACCACCGTGGCCGAGGCCCTGGCCGAGGCCGGGTCCGGCGCCGCCGGCTCCCGGCTGGCCCGCGCGGCCGCGCTGCGCGCCGAGGCCCTGGCGGGCGGCGGCCGATGAGCCTGATGACCACGCTCGCCCGGCTGGAGGCCGTCCGCTCCGGCCGCGCCGAGCCGCTGGCCACCGTCCGGCACCGGCACCTCGCCGAGCGGCCGATGCTGCTCGTCCCGCTCGCCGCCGCGGGCGAGACCGCCGCGCCCCTGGCCGTGGCGCTGGGCCGGGACCGGGAGCACCCCGTCGTGCTGACGGTCCCGCAACCCCTGGACCGGGACCGGCGGTTCGCCTTCCTGGCCGAGCTGGCGGACCATCTGCTCCCCTACGTCGAGGGGTTCGGCGCCGAGGTGGAGGTGCGCGAACGCGAGGTCAAGGACCCGGTCACCGGCGAGAAGACCGTCGAGTCCCGCGAACTCGTCGTGGACGCCCCGCAGTTGATCGTCCCGAACCAGGGCGGCGTCGGGCTGCTCGGGCTGCTGGGCCGGTCCACCTGGTTCCGGCGCACCGCAGACGACCCGGACCCCGGTCCCTACCCGGCCCCCGCCCGGGTGCCGCTGCTCGGACGCTGGCTGACGCACTTCCACGACCGCGCCCTGGTCCCCGGCAGTTCGCTGCTGCTCACCATGACCGGGCTGCTGTCCCGGCACTGGGCCACCGGCCAGAGCAACCTGGAGGACCAGCACCTCGGCGCGCTGCTCGGCTGGCTCGCCCGCGGCCCCGGCGAGCGCGGCGACCGTGCCGCGTTGCGGGCCGAGACGGCACGGGACGCGCAGGGCCAGCTGCTCTGCCCACCCGCCGGCCCGGCGACCGACCCGGCCTTCGACACCAAGCTGCTGGGCCCGGCGATCACCCGCTACGACGCGGCCCGCGAACTGGGCGACGCCTCCGCGGTCAAGGCGCGCGAGCAGGAGATCCACGAGCTGCTCAGCGGCATCCTGCTGCCGGTCTGGCGCCAGCTGTGGCAGGGCCTGGACCTGCTGCGCACCCTGCCGGAGGCGGCGCACGTCGCCGAGCGCTGGGAGGGCGACCGCTGGTCCTACTCGGCGCACCGGGAGCGCCTCGCCGCCGGGGAGCCGCCGCAGCCGATCCGCGACGACGCGGTCACCGCCGCCCGCCGACTGGCCCAGCGCGAGCGCGAGCAGACCAAGGTCGACCTCCAGGAGGCCCTGGACGACCCGCTGGCGATGGCCGAGCACCGGCTGGCCGGAGAGGCCTTCGCGGGCGAGGTGGTCGCGGTCGAACCGGACTGGGACGACCGCGGTCGGACGCCCAAACCCCGCCCGCTGGTCACCGTGCGCACCCCGGACCAGCTCCACGCCGACCCCGGCCGCGTCCTGCACCGGGCCAACGGCCCGTCCGCCCAGACCGCGGAGCTGGTCGAACTGGACGAGGCCCGCGGACAGTTGACGATCCGGCTGCTGTCCGGCATGGGACGGCGGAAAGACCCGGAGCCGGGCAGCGTGCCGGAGCCCGGCGAGCAGGTCGTGTTCACCCTGTTCGAGCTTGCCCCGCGCCAGTCCGCGCCGCTGCCCGAGCCCGAGGACACCCCCTGGACGCACGGAGGCCCGCCGCAGTGACCGTCAGCACCACCCCGACGCCCGGCGAGGAGGCGGAGGCCGCCGTCGCCGCGATCCTGGAGTCCGCCGTGCGCGGCAGCGAGCGCGGTACCGTCGTCGACTCCCCGCCGGGCGCGGGCAAGTCGACGCTCGTGGTCCGGGCCGCCCGCGAACTCGTCGCCACCGGCGAGCAGTTGATGATCGTGGCGCAGACCAACAGCCAGGTCGACGACCTGGTGGACCGGCTGGCACAGGCCGACCCGGGCCTGCCCGTCGGCCGCCTGCACGCGTCGGACACGCCGCCCGCCCCGGAGGCGCTGCGCCACGGCAACGTCACCGCCTCGTCCAAGGTGGCCGACCTGCGCGAGCTGCCGGTGGTGGTCTCGACGGCGGCCAAGTGGCAGTGGGTCAAGGACGTGGACCCGTGGCGGCACGCCATCGTGGACGAGGCGTACCAGATGCGCTCGGACGCCCTGCTGGCGGTGGCCCGGCTCTTCGAGCGCGCGCTCTTCGTCGGCGACCCGGGCCAGCTTGACCCGTTCACCATCGTCGGCACCGACCAGTGGGCGGGCCTGAGTTACGACCCGTCCAGCAGCGCCGTGGTGACGCTGCTGGCCCACAACCCCACCATCCGCCCGCACCGGCTCCCGGTCTCCTGGCGGCTCCCGGCCACCGCCGCCCCGCTGGTCTCGCACGCCTTCTATCCGTACACGCCGTTCCGCTCCGGCACCGGGCCCGAGGACCGAACGCTGGTACTGGACACGGCGGCTGACGGCTCGTCGGTGGACGCGGTGCTGGATGTCGCGGCGGAGACGGGCTGGGGCCTGTTCGAACTCCCGGCCCGGCACACCGTCCGCACCGACCCGGAGGCGGTGCGCGCGGTCGCGGCGATCGTGGCCCGCCTGCTGGCCCGGGGCGCGACCGCCCACTCGGAACGCGGCAGCGCCCCGGTGACCCCCGACCGGATCGCGGTCGGCACGGCCCACCGCGACCAGGCCGCCGCCC
>NZ_JBHSQJ010000083.1:102791-118496 GCF_042658505.1 Streptacidiphilus monticola
CGGGCGTCACCGGCGTGACCGTGGACACCGCCAACCGGCTCCAGGGGCGGGAGTTCGACGTCACGGTGGTCCTGCACCCGCTCTCCGGCCGCCCGGACGCGACGGCCTTCCACCTGGAGACGGGCCGGCTGTGCGTGCTCGCGTCGCGGCACCGGCACGCCTGCATCGTGGTGGCCCGGGCGGGCATCGCGGAACTGCTGGACGAGCATCCCGCGACGGAGCCGGTGCAGTTGGGGGTGCAGGTCGCCTTCCCCGACGGCTGGGAGGCGAACCAGGCGGTCCTGGCC
Source organism: Streptacidiphilus monticola (assembly GCF_042658505.1). Taxonomy (NCBI): domain Bacteria; kingdom Bacillati; phylum Actinomycetota; class Actinomycetes; order Kitasatosporales; family Streptomycetaceae; genus Streptacidiphilus; species Streptacidiphilus monticola. Next base: position 103,079 of record NZ_JBHSQJ010000083.1, read on the forward strand.
CATCTGACCGCAGGACACCGGGTGCGGGCCTGAGCGCGCGGCTGAGCGGTGCCGGGCGGGGGAATAAGCCGGTCGGAAGGCCCTGTTCCTTCCCGGGTGGCCCATGCGGACAATGGGCTGCGGAACATGACGTCGCAGTGGAGGTGCAGTACCCATGACGGACTCGTCGGCGGACCGCTCGCAGCAGCGGAGGCTCCGCCCCGCCCCGCTGCTCTTCGAGCCGGGCGCGGGCGAGCCGGACGAGGAGCACTTCTTCGACCTGGAGTCGATCGAGGACCCGAGCGTGCTGCTCAGCCGGTCCACGGAGCTGGCCCTGGCCTTCCGCGCGGCGGCGGAGCGTGCGACCGACTACCAGGCGATTGCCGCCGCGCAGCTGGCGGACACCCGCCGGTTCGACCGCCTCACCTTCGAGGAGATCGCGGAGCGGGCGGACTGGACGCCCGACTACGCCGCCAAGATGGTCGAACACGGCCGCAAACTCACCCGCTGACCCCAGCCCCCGCTAGGGGCGCGAGGAACTGCGCGAGCAACACACCACCGAGGGAGGTCCGTCCCTGATCAACGGGTCGAACCTCCGTGGGTGGTGGGTTGCCCGCGCAGTTCCTCGCGCCCCACCGGCTGCGCCGCCCAGGCCCCCGGGGATCTGTCATATGCCAGTGGCGGGGGCAGGGTACGCCGGGCACTGAGCCCCTGTCAGGCATTCCGCCGATTTCGCCCTCCTCCCGCACCGGGGCCGATAGAACCGTCCCGTGGACATGTGGACGTACGAATCCGTTGAGTACGTGACCGTCGCCGGCGAAGCCTGGCTCTCCTCGGCGAGTGAGTACCCCCGCAGCATGCGCGCCCTGTGGGAGTCCCGGCCGTGGGCGCCCACCGTCCTGCCCTGCGGGCGGACCTTCGACGTCATCAACCTGCCCGGTCTCTTCGGGCGCCGTGTCCTCGACGAGCTGTGGGCCTCCGGCCCGGGCTGTGGGCCGGTGGCCACCCTGCGCGGGCGCATCCTCGTCTTCGCCCAGGTCGGCGCGGCCGAGCGGCTGCGGACGCTGCTGGTGTGGGAGGAGTGGGCCCGCTCCGTTCCGCCCGTGCTCTGCCACGGGCAGGGCGACGCGATCACCGTGCCACCCGTCCAGCGCAGCACCGAGGCGCCCGAGACGCAGGGGCGCTGGATCGTGGCGCCGGACAGCCACGAGCCGTGGCTCCCGGGGGCGCCGACCCTCCTCTGGGCCTGTGTCCGGGCGGCCCGGTCCGCCCCCGTGGGCGCCGATTTCGCTTCGGCCGGGGCGGACTGCTAAGGTCTTCCTCGTTGGTCAGGCGCCGCTAGCTCAGTTGGTTAGAGCAGCTGACTCTTAATCAGCGGGTCCGGGGTTCGAGTCCCTGGCGGCGCACCAACGAAGGGCCTCACTCCTCCGGGCGTGAGGCCCTTCTGCTGTTCCTGCCCGATGCCCTGACGTCCCCTCAGCACCACGACCGCGCCGGGTCGTGGTGCTGCACCCCTCCCCCGGCGCGGTCGCGCCGCCCTGTCCGCGACCGTCCGCGCTCAGCGGCCGCCGGGCGTGGCCTCCGGGTCGGCGCCGGCCGCGGGCGCCGCCTCCGAGTAGATGTCCGGCTCCAGGTAGATCACGCGTGCGGTGGGCTCCGCCGCACGGACCCGCGCCTCCGCCGCGTCGATCGCCGCGGCCACCTCGGCCGCCGTGTCCTCGCGTCCGACCGCGATCTTCGCGGCCACCAGCAGTTCCTCCGGGCCCAGGTGCAGCGTGCGCATGTGGATGACCCGGGTGACGGCCTCGCCGTCCACCAGCGCCGCCCGGATCCGGGCCACGGCGTCCGGGCCGGCCGACTCGCCCAGCAGCAGCGACTTGGTCTCCGCCGCCAGCACCAGCGCGATGACCACCAGCAGCACGCCGATGCACAGCGTGCCGACGCCGTCCCAGACGCCGGAGCCCGTGGCCAGCGACATGCCGACGCCGAACAGCGCCAGCACCAGACCGATCAGGGCGCCGAAGTCCTCCAGCAGCACCACCGGCAGCTCCGGGGCCTTGGCGGTGCGCACGAACTGGACCCAGGACTGACGCCCCTTCAGCTGCCGGCCCTCCTTGATCGCGGTACGGAAGGAGAAGCCCTCCGCCACGATCGCGAAGAGCAGCACGCCCACCGGCCAGTACCAGTGCTCCAGCTTGTGCGGGTGGGCGATCTTCTCGTAGCCCTCGTAGAGCGCGAAGACGCCACCGACCGAGAACAGCACCACGGCCACCAGGAAGCCGTAGACGTAGCGCTCGCGCCCGTAGCCGAAGGGGTGCTCCTCGTCGGCGGCCCGCTTGGCCCGGCGGCCGCCGAGCAGCAGCAGCACCTGGTTGCCGCTGTCGGCCACCGAGTGCACGCCTTCCGCGAGCATCGAGGAGGAGCCGCTGAAGGCGAAGGCGACGAACTTCGACACCGCGATGGCGAGGTTCGCGCTCAGCGCCGCGACCACGGCCTTGGTGCCACCGGACGAGCTCATGGGGTGTCAGATACCTCTCTGTGGACGGTTCGTCGCAGCCGCGACGGTAAGCACAGAGTAAGAGGTGCTCAGAGGTACATCCCCGCGGGGCTCCGGCTCGGCTGCGGCAGCAGTACGTCCGCGCGCAGTCCGCTGCGCAGCGCGAACAGCTCCGCGAGGGTGGCCCCGCCGGGCGGCACGGGCAGCGGGTCGTCGCCGATCCAGGTGGCGGCCTCGGCCTCGGACAGCGCGCCGACCTCGATCCGGGCCAGGCAGCGGCCGGGCCGGACCACGGCCGGGTGCAGCCGCTCCAGGTCCTCGTTGGTGGTGACCGCGACCAGCACCTTGCGGCCCTGGCCGAGCAGACCGTCGGTCAGGTTCAGCAGCCGGGACAGGGCCTGCCCGGAGACGTTCTTGGCGCCGGCCCGGATCAGCTCGTCGCAGTCCTCCAGCAGGAGCAGCCGCCACTGCTCCTGGGCCTCGCTGTCGTCCTGGTAGGCGCGCTGGGTGCCGAGGGCGACCTCGATGAGGTAGCCGGGGTCCTGGAACAGCAGCTCCGGGTCGAGTACGCAGTCCACCTGGCACCAGTCCCGCCACGCGCGGGCGAGGGTGCGCACCGCGCTGGTCTTGCCGGTGCCCGGCGGGCCGTGCATCAGCAGCAGGCGTCCGCCGATCTGCTGGGGCGTCAACTCCATGAGCGCGTCGAAGGATTCGGCGACATGGCGGGTGTAGTTGCCGCGCACCTGCCGCCAGCCCGGGGCCTCGATCCGGCGCACGGCGCGGACCGGGCCGCGGCCGGTGAAGTGCCAGAAGCCCATGGAGACCACGTCCTCGGCGGTCTCCTGCTGCTCCTCGGCCCCGTCGACCGCCTCGGCCAGGACCTTCTCGGCGAGCGCGTCGCTCTCGGCGGTGACCGTCACATCGGCGTTCTGGCTGCCGCCGTTGCGCCACCAGGACGCCTTCAGCGTCCAGCCGTCGCCCTCGGCCAGCAGCACCGTGCGGCTGGGCGTCTGCGCCCTGCGCAGCACCCGCGCGCCCGCGGGCAGCAGCGTGGCGTCGGCGCGTACGGGACTGACGTTGGCGGAGCGGGACCAGGGCTGCCGCCCCAGCGTGAACCGGGTCAGCGCGAGGGCGTCCACGACATCCCCAGGGGCGTCCCCGTCGTCGAGGTGGACGGCCAGCGGCAGCAGGTCGTCCGGCTCCATGCGGTCCTTCCGGGCGGCGGGCCGGTCATCGCTCATGGGGCGATCATCCCGGCCTCCCGCCCGCTCTGCCCAGCCATTTACCGTTCCGGACGGGTCGCGTCCGTCACGGCACGACCGTGACCGGCCAGCGGCCCGCGCGCACCAGCCGGACGGCGACGGAGCCGACGAGCCGGTGGCCCGCCTTCTCGGACGCGCCGACGACCACGGCGTCGGCCTTCAACTGCTCGGCCAGATCCGCGATTCCCTGGTAGGCGTCGCCGACCTGGGTGTAGTACTCCCAGCGCAGCCCGTCCGAGACCGGCCAGCGCCCGACCGCGTCGCGGATCTCCGCGAGCAGCTGGTCCGCCACCTCCTGCCCGGCCTGGGCCACGGCGGCCCCGACGTCGGCCCCGCCGAGGGCGGTGATCGGCTGGATGTACACCAGTGCCAGCAGCGCTCCCTGACGCCGCGCCAGGCCGGCCGCATAGGCGGCGGCCCGCATGGACGAGTCGGACCCGTCCAGGCCGGCGAGGATCACCTTCGGTCCGTCCGTGCCCAACTCGTATGCGGCCATGCCCTACTCCTCCCCGGCGATCCGCTCGTGATGCCGGATCACCTCGGCGATGATGAAGTTCAGGAACTTCTCCGCGAAGCCCGGGTCCAGCCGGGCGTCCTCCGCCAGGCGGCGCAGCCGCTCGATCTGCTCGCGCTCCCGCGCCGGGTCGGCCGGCGGCAGCTTGTACTCGGCCTTGAGCCGCCCCACCTGCTGGGTGCACTTGAAGCGCTCCGCCAGCATGTGCACGATCGCGGCGTCGATGTTGTCGATGCTGCCCCGCAGCCGTGCCAGCTCGTCCTGCGGCCCGACGCTCATGCTCTCCCCTGCCTGCTGCCGTCGCTGCTGTTCGGCCTGCTTGCCGATGCAGCGGACAGGATACCGATTCGGCTTTTGCGGCCCGATCATGTAATGTCTTCGACGTCAGCAGGCGCCGCTAGCTCAGTTGGTTAGAGCAGCTGACTCTTAATCAGCGGGTCCGGGGTTCGAGTCCCTGGCGGCGCACAGCTCGAAGTGATCTGGGCCTTCTCCCTGAGGGAGAGGGCCCAGATCCGTTTCGTGCGAGCAACGGCTGCCCGAGCCATGCCTCTCCTACGCCGAGCACGTGCGCCTCGCGCCGACCGTGCGGCTGCTGGGCCGGCCCCCGACTCCCTCGCCGCGGGCATGGACCCGAGGCGTCGGCGGCCGGCCACCCGGGGCCTACTCCTGACGGACCCTCAGCAGCAGCTTGCCCGTGCTCGTCCGGCTCTCCAGCAGGCGGTGCGCCTCCGCCGCGGCGGCGAGGTCGAACTCCGCGGTGACCGGGACCGCTATGGCGTGCGCGGCCGCGAAGTCGAAGGCCGCGGCGGTGAGAACCCGGAGGCGGTCCGGGTCGGCGGCGGCCAGGCCGAGAATGGAGAAGGCGGCGACGCCGATCGCGCGCGGCGCGAGATCCGCGAAGCCCGCCTGCCAGGCGGGGGCGTCCGAGGCGTTGCCGAAGGAGACGGCGCGGCCGTAGCGGGCGAGGGCGGCGAGGGAGCGGCGCCAGCTGTCGCCGCCGACCGGGTCGAGGGCGAGGTCCACGCCCCGGCCGCCGGTGGCGGCGCGGGCCTGGGCGTCGAAGTCCTCGCCCACGAGGATCTCGTCGTAGCCGAGACCGAGCGCGTACTTCGCCTTCTCCTCGCGGGAGACCACGCCGAACACCCGCTCCGCACCCGCCTGGCGGGCGAGTTGGCCGAGCACGCTGCCGACGGCTCCGGCCGCGCCCTGGACCAGGACCGTCTCGCCCGCGCGCAGCCGGCCCACCTCGTGGATCAGCGCGTAACCGGTCGGCAGCACGGCGGGCAGGCTGGCGGCCGTGCGCAGCTCCATGCCCGCGGGGACGGCGAAGACGTGCGCGGCGGGGACGACGGCGGTCTCCGCGTAGCCACCGCCCTGGAGCAGGGCGCTGACCTGCTGTCCGACGGCCACCGTGTCCACCCCCGCACCGACGGCGCGCACCGTGCCGGAGACCTCGAGGCCCGGGACGAAGGGCAGCGCCTCCACCCGGTATCCGACCGAACGCGCCTTCACGTCCGCGAAGTTGACGCCGGCCCAGACGACGTCGACGGCCACCTCCCCGGGCCCGGGCGCGGGCGCGGGCAGCTCACGCGGGGTCAACCGCTCGGGCCCACCCAGTTCTTCGATGACGACAGCGCGCATGGCGGCGACTCCCCCGGAGTGTTCAACATCGGTCGAACACCAGAGTGTACGACTATCATCGAACACGCAAGTACCCGAAAGGAGGAAGCGGATGCCCTCCCACCGCGCCGCACCGCAGCACCGGCACCCGGCCGAGGTGCCCGTCCAGGACGTGTTCGCCGCGCTCGCCGACCCGGTCCGCCTGGAGCTGGTCCGCCAGCTCGCCGCCAGCGAGGACTGGTCCCGCGCCTGCGGTTCCTTCGACGTGCCGGTGGGCAAGGCCGGGCTCAGCCACCACTTCGCGGTGCTGCGCGAGTCCGGGCTGATCGAGCAGCGCGACGAGGGCCCCCGGCGGGTGAACCGGCTCCGGCGCTCGGAGGTGGAGGAGGCGTTCCCCGGGCTCTGGACACTGGTGCTCCGCGAGACCCCGCCGACCTGACCGCCCGCCGAACAGGCTGACGCCGCGTCAGCCGGGGCCGGCGAGCGGCGCGGACCGGTCTGTCACCCTCCGGCCTGTCGGGCTTGCGGAGGGTGAGCGGGCGGGACATGGTGGCAGCGTTCGCGGGGGCGCCAGCCGAGAGCCGGAACGTGAGCAGGAAGAGGGTCGGTCCGATGCCCGAGCGCAGTTCGTATCCCGCCGGCGCGCCCTGTTGGGTGGATCTGAACGCGCCGGACCTGGAGTCCGCGCGCAGGTTCTACGGGGCCGCGCTGGGCTGGGAGTTCCAGGACAACGGGCCGGAGTACGGGCACTACACCACCTGCCTGTGGAAGGGGAAGCCGGTCGCCGCGCTGATGCCGCCGCCGCCCGGCGCGGAGGGGCTGCGGCCGGCCTGGAACGTCTACCTCAGCGCGCCGGAGCTGGAGGTCACCGTCGAACGCGTGGAGCAGGGCGGCGGAACGGTGGCCATGGGGCCGCACGAGATCCCCGGCGCGGGGCGGCTGGCCTTCGCCTTCGACCCGCAGGGCGCCTCTTTCGGGCTCTGGCAGGCGGGCGGCCACACGGGAGCCGGGCTGCACGGCGAGCCCGGGGCGATGACCTGGAACGAGCTGAACACCACCGCGGGCGAGGAGGCCGACGCCTTCTACCGGGGGCTGTTCCCCTACGAGCAGCAGCAGATCGGCGACGGCGTCAACTTCGACTACAGCAGCTGGCGGCTGCCCGGCTCGGACACCCCCGTCTGCGGACGCAACCGCGCGATCGACCCCAACATCCTGGAAGGCGGCAAGGGCAAGCCGTTCTGGTCGGTCTACTTCGCCGTCGCCGACGTGGACGTGACGGCGCGCCAGATCGCCGCGCTCGGCGGCAGCGTGCTGCACGGCCCCTTCAACTCCCCCTTCGGCCGGCTGTGCGCGGTGCTGGACCCGTCCGGCGCGCACTTCACCGTCATCACCCTCGCGCGCTGACGGCCCGTCACCCCCGCTCCGGCATAGGCTCGGAACCCGAACGGTGAACCCGACCAGCAGGAGGTACCCGGTCCCATGGCTGTCATCCGATCCGCGCACACGGTGTGGGAAGGCGATCTGCTCGCGGGCGGGGGGGTGACCAGCTTCGACTCCTCCGGCATCCCGGACCAGCCGGTGACCTGGGCGTCCCGCTCCCAGGACGCGAGCGGGAAGACCAGCCCCGAGGAGCTCATCGCCGCCGCGCACACCAGCTGCTACTCCATGGCGCTCTCCAACGGCCTCGCCAAGGGCGGCCACGCGCCGACCCGGCTGCGCACCAGCGCCGAGGTCAGCTTCGTGCCCGGCACCGGCATCACCGGCATCGCGCTGACCGTCGTCGGCACCGTGCCGGGGCTGGACGAGGCGGAGTTCGTCAAGGCCGCCGAGGACGCCAAGGAGAACTGCCCGGTCAGCCAGGCGCTCAGGGCCGTCCCGATCACCCTGACGGCCTCGCTGGAGGCCTGAGGCCCCGTCAGCGCCCGGCAGCGGCCCGCGCCCGAGTGGCGCACGCCCGCGCGGGACCCTCGCACGAGTGAATCGGGCTCGGAACGCTGGCAGCGTTCCGAGGCCGCTCCCTAGGATCGTGAGCGTGAACGATCTGGAGGCCACGAAGCTCCAGGACTCCGTCGCGGAATCCGCCGCGCTCCAGCAGGCCCAGGCTGCCCTGCACGCCAGCGAGCGCAAGTTCCGGGCGGCCTTCACCGAGGCCGGGATCGGCATGGCGCTGATCGACGCGGACGACGTCATCATCGAGGCCAACCCGGCCCTGGCGCAGATGCTCGGGCGCACCGTCCCCGAGCTGGTCCGGGTGCACATCCGCGAACTGCTCGAGGCGGGGGACCTGCCCCATGTCGGCTACCGGGACCTGGTGGCCGGCGCCCGCGAACGCGTGCGCGTGGAGAAGCGGCTGAGGCACCGTCAGGGGCACGCCGTCTGGACGAACATCACGGTCTCGCTGATCCGGGACGGCGCGGGCCGCCCCGAATACACCCTGGCCATGGTCGAGGACGTGTCCGAGGCCCGGCGGCTGGGCGACCGGCTGCACTACCAGGCCATGCACGACCCGCTGACCCAACTGCCGAACCGGGCGCTGTTCTTCGAGCGCCTGGCCGGTGCCTTCGCCGAGGGGGACTCCCGGATCGGCCTGTGCTACCTCGACCTGGACGGCTTCCAGGCGGTCAACGACACCCTCGGCCACCACATCGGCGACCAGCTGCTGGTCGCCGTCGCCCGGCGGCTGGAGCAGCGCTTCGCCCCGCGCGGCCACGTCGTCGCCCGGATGGGCGGGGACGAGTTCGCCGTGCTGGTGCCGCGCAGCGCCGGCTCCGAGGAGCTCACGGCGCTGGCGTCCGAGGTCGTGGACGTGCTGAGCGCGCCCTACTCGCTGGACGGGCACCGGGTCGCCGCCACCGCCAGCGTCGGCGTGGTGGAGCGCCCCGTCCCCGGCACCACGCCGGCCGACCTGGTCAAGGACGCGGACGCGACGCTGAGTTGGGCCAAGACGGACGGCCGGCACCGCTGGGCCCTGTACGACCCGGAGCGGATCGCGCACCAGACCACCCGGCAGGTGCTGGCCACGACGATGCGCCCGGCGGTCGAACGGGGCGAGTTCCTGCTGCACTACCAGCCCCTGGTGGACCTGCACACCGGCGCGCTGCAGGGCGTCGAGGCCCTGGTGCGCTGGCAGCACCCGCGGTTCGGGCTGCTCGGGCCGGACCGGTTCATCGGCATCGCCGAGGAGACCGGCGCCATCGTGCCGCTGGGGCGCTGGGTGCTGGAACGTGCCTGCGCGCAGGCGCGGGACTGGCTGGAGCGTTTCCCCGCGGCGCAGCTCTTCGTGAGCGTCAACCTGGCGGCCCGTCAGTTCGGCGACGCGGACATGGTGGCCGACGTCGCGGAGGTGCTGGGCACGACCCGGCTGCCGGCGCGGCTGCTGCAACTGGAGCTGACCGAGAGCGCCGTCATGGGCCCGGCCGGGCGCCCGCTGGAGGCGCTGCACGCGCTGGCCGCGATGGGCACGCGCATCGCCATCGACGACTTCGGCACGGGTTACTCGAACCTGGCCTACCTGAGCCGGCTGCCGGTGCACGTGCTGAAGCTGGCCGGGTCCTTCGTCGAGGGCTTCCACGAGGACTCGCGCCCGGGTCCCCGCGAGGAGGCGGACGAACAGATCGTGGCCGCGCTCGTGCGCCTGGCGCACACGCTGGGCCTCACCGTGACGGCGGAGGGCGTGGAGAGCGCGGTGCAGGCGGACCGGCTGCGCGCGACCGGCTGCGACACCGCGCAGGGCTGGCACTTCGGCAAGGCCGTGCCGGCCGAGGAGATCGACGCCCTGCTGCGGGACGCCCGCGCCGCGGAACCCCCGGCGGCCGTGCGGCTCGGCGGCGCGGGCGCGGGCCACCCGCCGAAGGGCGAGGTCCGCCCCGGCTGAACGCGGAACGGCCGGCTCCCCGGGGGGCGCCGCGCGTTCACCCGGTGCACACCTTGGGGGTGCACTGTGACGCGCGTGGTTCTCACTGACCGTCAGGGGCGGGTGCTGCTCTGGGCGCTGGCCGCCGTCGCCGCCGCCACCTACTGCTGGGACTGGCAGCACGCCCGCTATCACGCCTTCTACGCCGACGCCGTGCGCAGCATGGCGGGCAGTTGGAAGGCCTTCGCCTACGGCGCCTTCGACCCCGGGGCGACGATCACGATCGACAAACTGCCCGGCTATCTCTGGCCGCAGGCCCTCTCCGCCCGGCTGCTGGGCTTCCATCCCTGGACGCTGCTGCTTCCCCAGGCGGTCTTCGGGGTCCTCTGCGTGCTCGTGCTCTTCCGCACCGTCCGGCGGTGGACCCGCAGCCCCGGCGCCGCGCTGCTGGCCGCGGCCGCGTTCACCGTCACCCCCGTGGTCGCGGGCCTGTTCCGCACGGTGACCGAGGACCCGCTGTTCACCCTGCTCCTGCTGCTGGCCGCCGACGCCACCCTGCGGGCCGCGCTCACCGGCCGGCTGCGCTCGCTGCTGGCGGCGGCGGTCTGGACCGGCCTCGCCTTCCAGGCGAAGATGCTGGAAGCCTGGGTGGTGCTGCCGGTGCTCGGCGGCGTGCACCTGCTCGCGGCACCGGGTGCGCCGCGCCTCCGGCTGCGCAACCTGGCCGTGGCCGGAGTGACGGCCGTGGCGCTCTCCTTTTCCTACACCGCCGCCGTGGATCTGACGCCGGTTCAGCAGCGCCCCTATGTCGACGGCACCAGCGACGACTCGGCCTGGACCATGGTCATCGGCTACAACTTCGCCTCCCGCTTCGGCTCCGACCTGCCGGGCAGCCTGCCGCCGGCCATGGGCGGGGACGACGGCGGCCTGACCAAGCTGCTGCACAAGGGGCTGGCCTCGCAGGTCGACTGGCTCTACCCGGTGGCGGGGCTGTCCGCCGTCCTGGGCATCCGGCGGCGACGCGGACGGCCCCGGACCGACCGGCTGCGCGCGGGCCATCTGCTCTGGGGTTCCTGGGCGTTGCTGTTCACCCTGGTGTTCAGCGTGGGCTCGGTGGCCGGACACAGCTACTACCTCGGCGTGCTCGCCCTGCCCCTGGCCGCGCTCACCGGCGCGGGGACCGCCGAGCTGTGGCGGGCGTACCGGGACCGGACCGGCGAGGCCTGGGCGCTGCCCACCGCCGTCGGCACCACCGCGTGCTGGGGCCTGGTGCTGGCCCTGCGCTACCCCTCGTTCCGGATCTGGGCACCCGTCGTCTCCGGGCTGCTGGCGCTTGCCGCCGTGACGCTGCTGCTGCGCCGGATCCGCCCGGCGGCCGGGCTGGCCCTGGGCGTCGCCGCGATGCTGCTCGTCCCGGCCGTCTGGACGGCCAGCGTGTTCACCACCCGCTACGGGCACTCCTGGCTGGGCACGGTCGGGCCCAGCGCCCGCGGCGGCGGCGTGAGCGACCGGCTCACCGCCGGACAGCGGCGGCTGTACCGGTACCTGACGCGCCATCAGCACGGCGCGGGCTACCTGATGGCGGTCGCGGGCTGGAGCCGGGCCACCCCGTACATCCTCGCCGAGGGGGCCCGGGTGCTCCCCCTCGGCGGATACACCGGCCTGGTCGCCGCGCCGGGGCTCGCCGCGTTCCGTGCCGACGTGGCCCACGGGACCGTGCGGTACGTCCTGTTCACCCCGTTGTCGACTCCCGGTGCCGACCCCATCATCCGCTTCGTGCGGCACCGGTGTGCAGTCCAGGAACAGACGGACGCATCGGGCGACACCCTCTACCTGTGCCGGCCCTCGGAAGTCACAGCAGCCTTCTAACGACGCACAGCCGCTGACAACCCGGCGCTCATGTCCCGTTCATCCGCGATTCCTACCGTCACCCGCGTGACTGAACGACGCCCTCCGTATCGCTCCCTGCGGATCGCGGTCCTCGCGGACTCCGACACCCGCTGGAAGTGGGGTGCGGCCCTGGCCCGGGGCATCGACCCGGGCTGCACGCTGGACGCCTGGTTCCTGCACGGCCGCGCCACCCCGACCGAGCGTCAGCTGGCCGAGGTGGGCGCCGTGCCGGACGCGTCCCGCACCGCTGCCCTCACCGAGCTGCTGGACGAGCCCCGGCTCGCCGACGCCGACGTGCTGGTGCTCGCCCTGCTCGGCGGCGCCGCCCAGGCCGCGCTGCACGGGCTGGCCCGCGCCTGGGCCGGCCGCGAGCGGCGGCCCGTCGTGCTCACCGGCTATGTCGGCGTCGTCTACGAGAAACTGACGGAGGGTCTGCTGCTGCGCGCCGGCGCGGACCTGGTCCTGGCCAACACCGCGGCCGACGCCGAGGAGTTCCGCCGGATCCTCACCGCCGTCGGCGCGGACCCCGAGACGGTCGTGGAGACCGCGCTGCCGTTCCTGGCCCAGGAGCAGCGCGGCTACACCCCCGACCCGTCCCGTCCCTACACCGTGGTCTTCGCCGCCCAGCCCTCGGTTCCGGCCACCCGCGCCGAACGGCTGCACCTGCTGGAGCAGGCGCGCCGGTACGCGCTGCGGCACGCCGACCACCGGGTGCTGATCAAGCTGCGCAGCCGGCCCGGCGAGCAGACCACGCACATCGAGGAGCACCCCTACCAGCGGCTGCTGCCCCGGCTGACCGGCACGGTGCCGCCCAACCTGGACACCGCCTACGGCAACATGGGCGAACTGCTGGACCGCACCGACCTGTTGGCGACGGTCAGCTCCACCGCCGCGCTGGAGTCGCTGCAGCGCGGCATCCCGACGGCGATCCTCACCGACTTCGGCGTCCGCGAACCGCTGGGCAACCACTGGTACCTCGGCTCCGGCTGCCTCGCCTCCTGGGCCGAACTCACCGAGGGGAAGATCCCTGTCGCGGATCCGGGCTGGCTGCGCCGCCACGGCGTCGGCCACCCCGACCCCTACGGCGAACTGCGCTCCCGCATCGGCGAGTTGCGGCAGACCGCGCTCGCTCCACTGCGCCCGCACTACCGGGCGGACGTCCAGGGCGGCTACCTGCCCGCGCTGCTCGCCCGCTACGGGCTGGACGCCAAGGGCGAGCCGCTGCCGGGCCGGGCCACCACCCCGCCGTCCGGACCCGTGCGCCGGGCCGTGCTGCGGCAGGCCCGCCGCACCGCCACTTCCGCCTACCGACTCGGCGCGCAGTACGTCGCGCCCGCGATCCGCCGCTGGGGACAACTGTGAGCACCGCCCTGCAGGACCGGCCCGTCCTCCTCGTCGTCCCCGCCCGGGGCGGCTCGAAGGGCGTCCCCGGCAAGAACACCCTGGAGGTCGCCGGCGTCCCGCTGGTCGCCCGCGCCGTGCACGCCGCCCTCGGGGCGCGACGGGTCACCCGGGTCGTCGTCTCCACCGACAGCCCGGCCGTGGCCGCCGCCGTCGCCGGGACCGGAGCGGAGGTGCTGCGCCGTCCTGACGCGCTGTCAGGCGACACCGCCACCAGCGAGTCGGCGCTGCTGCACGCGCTGGACGCGCACGACGCGGCGCACCCGGCGACGCCGGCGGGCATCGTCGTCCTGGTCCAGTGCACCAGCCCGTTCCTCACCCCGGAGGAGATCGACGGCGTCGTCGCGGCGGTCCAGGACGGCGCGGACACCGCGCTGACCGTGGCACCCTTCCACGGGTTCCTGTGGCGGGCCGAGCCGGAGGCGGAGCGCGGAGTCGTCGGCGTCAACCACGACCCCTCCTTCCGGCCGCGCCGCCAGGACCGCCCCGAGGACCTGCTCGAGACCGGCGCCGCCTACGCCATGCGCGCCGACGGCTTCCGTGCGGCCGGGCACCGCTTCTTCGGCCGCACCGCCCTGGTGCGCACCGACCCGGCCAAGGTGCTGGAGATCGACGAGCCCGCCGACCTCGACCGCGCCCGGGCGCTGGCCCCGCTGCTGGCGGACCCGGCACCGGCGGCCGCGCCGACTCCCGTGCGGCTGCCGGATCGTGACGCGATCGACGCCGTGGTGCTGGACTTCGACGGCACCCAGACCGACGACCGGGTCTGGATCGACGCCGAGGGCCGGGAGTCGGTGGCGGTCCACCGCGGCGACGGGCTCGGCGTCGCCCGGCTCCGCCGGGCCGGCGTCAAGCTGCTGATCCTCTCCACCGAGACCAACCCGGTCGTCTCCGCCCGCGGTCGCAAGCTCGGCATCCCGGTGCTGCAGGGCATCGACCGCAAGGACGCCGCGCTGCGGCGGTGGGCCGAGGAGCAGCGGGTCGACCTCGACCGGGTGCTCTACCTCGGCAACGACCTCAACGACCTTCCCTGCTTCGACCTCGTCGGCTGGCCGACCGCCGTCGCCGACGCCCATCCCCACGTCCTCGACCGGGCCCGTGCCGTGACCGCCGCCCCCGGCGGCCACGGAGCGGTCCGCGACATCGCCACCTGGCTCCTCGGAAAGGAACTGTGAGCCCCGTGACCGTCCCCGCCCAGAACACCCCCGCCGCCGCTCCGGCGCCGAACATCCGCCTGCTCGGTGACAAGGAGGTCGGCCCCGGCCGTCCCGTCTACGTCACCGGCGAGATCGGCATCAACCACAACGGCGAGCTGGAGAACGCGCTCAAGCTCATCGACGCCGCCGCGGACGCCGGCTGCGACGCCGTCAAGTTCCAGAAGCGCACCCCCGAGGTGTGCACCCCGCGCGACCAGTGGGACATCGAGCGCGACACCCCCTGGGGCCGCATGACCTACATCGACTACCGCCACCGCGTCGAGTTCGGCACGGAGGAGTACACCGCCATCGACGCACACGCCAAGCAGCGCGGCATCGCCTGGTTCGCCTCCCCGTGGGACGTCGAGTCGGTCGACTTCCTGGAGCAGTTCGACCAGCCCTGCTACAAGGTCGCCTCCGCCTCGCTGACGGACGACGAGCTGCTGCGCCGCCTGCGCAAGACCGGCAAGACCGTGATCCTCTCCACCGGCATGTCGACGCCGCGTCAGATCCGCCACGCGGTGGAGGTGCTGGGCAGCGAGAACATCCTGATGTGCCACGCCACCAGCACCTACCCCGCGAAGGCCGGCGAGCTGAACCTGCGCATGCTGGACACGCTGCGGCGCGAGTACCCGAACGTCCCGATCGGCTACTCCGGCCACGAGATCGGCCTGCAGACCACGCTGGCCGCGGTCGCCCTGGGGGCGGTCTTCGTCGAGCGGCACATCACCCTGGACCGTGCCATGTGGGGCTCGGACCAGAGCGCCTCGGTCGAGCCGGGCGGCCTGGACCGCCTGGTCCGCGACATCCGCGTGATCGAGGAGGCCCTGGGCGACGGCGTGAAGCGCATCTACGCGGGCGAGCTCACCGCGATGGCCAAGCTGCGCCGGGTCCCCGGCGAGCTGGCGGACGACGTCACGGACCTGGCCAGCGCGTCGTGACCACCCCCGCCCTGGCTCTCGTCGAGAGCCCGGCCCAGCTGCTCAATGCCCTGGAATGGGCGCTGGGTTCGCAGCTGCACGCCCCGGTGCCCGCCCCCGCCCCCGCACGGGGCCCGGGCGGGCCCGGCGGACGGACCGGGGTCGGCGAGCCCGGCGCTCCTGGCGCGGCCGCCGGGGGCGGCCACGGCGGCGCAGCCGCCCAGGGCGGCACCGCCGGGTTCCCGCCCGCCGGGGGCGCCGCAAGGGCGGGCTCCGCCGACCGCGG
>NZ_JBHSQJ010000083.1:118665-132980 GCF_042658505.1 Streptacidiphilus monticola
GGCGGCGGGCTTGGGGCCACCGGCTCCGCCGGGCCCGCGGGCACGGCCTCCGCCTCCGGGTGGACCACGGCGGCGGACTCCACCGACCACGGATACGTCCCGGGCGGCGGGTTCGCCGCCGCCGGGGCCACCGGCTCCGCCGGGGCCACCGCACGGCCGGATTCCGCCGAACACGGCGTGCTTGCCGGCGTTCGGCGCCCTGCCGGGGGAGGCGGTGCCGCCGGAACGGCCGCCCCGGCTGGGGATGGTGGGGCCGGTTCGGCTGCCGGAGGCGCTCTTCGGGTGGTCGTGCTGCTGCCGACCGACGTGGCCACGCGGGAGCAGCTGCTCGCCGTGGCCGAGTTGGCGCGGGCGGAGGGAGTGCAGGTCCGTGTCATGGACCCGCGCGGCAGCCGGGCGGAGACGGCGGCCTGCATGGCCCGGCTCGCCGTTCAACTGTCGGCCGCGCGGGGGCGTTTGGTCCTCGGCGATCCCTTCTCGCGGCTGATCCAGGCCCTGCTGCCGTTCTCCCGCGCCCGCGAGCTCGTCGTCGTCGACGACGGAACGGCCACTCTGGAGCTGGCCGAACTGCTGCTCAGCGAGGCGCCGTTGGTCCGCTGGCACGCCGGCGGGCGCGGCGGCGGGCGGTTCGCCCGCAAGGCCGGTGAGATCCTGCTGGCGCGACCGTTCGAGCTGTTCACCGCGATGTCCGGCCCGGTCCCGCTCCCCGGCAACGCCGTGCTCACCGCCAACCGCTACGCCTGGGCCCGCCGCCGTTTCGGCGCCCCGACGGTCCGTCAGGGCACGGTCGACCTGGCCGGTACCTCCCTCGTCGAGACCGGGCTCGTGCCCGAGGACCGCTACGTCGAGGGCGTCGCCGAACTGTGCCGGGCCGCCGGGGTCTCCCGCTACCTGGCGCACCGCCGGGAGCGTCCCGAGAAGCTGGCCCGGATCGCCGCGGCGGCCGGGGTGGACGTCGTCCGGCCCCGACTCCCGCTCGAACTGGCCGCGTTGACCGAGCCGGTGGGCGAGCTGCTGCTGTCCTTCCCGTCCACCGTGCTGCACACGCTGCCGCTCGTGCTGGCCGGGTCCCCGGTCCAGGTGCGGGCTGTGGACAGCGTGCACGACTGGCTCTCCCCCACCGCGCCGTCCCGGGCCGCACCCTTCCTGCGCCGGGTCACCCAGGTGCACGTCCCGCTCCCCGGCGCGACGCCGGCCGAGGCCGAGGTCCCCTACGCATGAGCACCGCCGTCCTTCCGTCCTCCACCCCCTCCCCGGCCGCCGGGGCGGCCGAGTCGGCGGGCGAACTGGCAGCCCGGCACGGCCTGTTGCCGCCGAGCCGCCGCCCGTCGCTCGCGCAGTACCTGCGCGCCCTGTGGCTGCGGCGGCACTTCGTCTGGGCCTACGCCCGGGCCCGGATCACCGCGACCTACGCCTCGACCCGGCTCGGCCCGGTGTGGAACCTGCTGACCCCGCTGCTCACCATCGCCGTCTTCTACCTCGTCTTCGGCCTGCTGCTGCACCGCACCGAGGGCACCGGCGAGAGCTACCTCGGCTTCCTGGCGACCGGCGTCTTCGTCTTCCAGTACACCCGCGACGCCTTCCGCGTCGGCGTCCGCGCGGTCTCCGACCGGCTCGGGCTGATCCGGGCGCTCCACTTCCCACGTGCGGTCCTGCCGTTGGCGATCGTGGCGGAGCAGGCGTTCATCCTGCTGGCCTCGCTGACCGTCACCCTGCTGCTGTTGCTCGGGCAGGGCGAGATCCCCTCGGCCCGGTGGCTGCTGCTGGTCCCTGCGGTCGCGCTGCAGACGATGTTCAACTGCGGTGCGGCGCTGGCGATGGCCAGGGTCGGCGCGGTGAGCCGGGACACCCGGGAACTGGTGCCGTGGATCCTGCGGGTGTGGATGTACACGAGCGGCGTCATGTACAGCATCGCCGCGCACGTGAAGCACGCGCCGCACGCCGTCAAGGTGCTGATGGAGGCCAACCCGGCCGCGGTCTACATCGAACTGGTCCGGCACGCGGTGCTGGACGGCTACGGTCAACTGACGCCGCATGTCTGGCTCTACGGCGCGGCCTGGGCGGTGCTCTCCCCGGTGCTGGGCTTCATGTGGTTCTGGAAGGCCGAGCACCGCTACGGCCGAGGCTGAGGCGCACGGTTCGTGGACTGCCCCGCACCGGGTGCACCGCAGCCGCCGGTACGCCGTCGGCGCGCCGCTCTTCCTGCTCCACGCCTCAGCCGTCCGACGGCCGAAACCGCGTGGCAGGGACCTCGGGGCCGCTGGTAGACCTGCGGCATGACCGAGACCGCCCTCAGGGCCGCCCGACCCCACGACATCGACCGCGTCCTGGAGTTCTGGACGCACGCCGCCGAGGGCACGAGCATCACGGACGACCGCGCCGGGGTGGCCCGGCTGCTGGAGCGGGACCCGGAGGCGCTGCTGCTGGCCGAGCGGGACGGCGAACTCGTCGGCACCCTCATCGCGGGCTGGGACGGCTGGCGCGCGTCCCTCTACCGGCTCGCCGTGCACCCGGCCGCCCGCCGTCAGGGCATCGCGAGCGCGCTGCTCGCCGCGGCGGACGAGCGTTTCCGCGCCTTGGGCGGCCGACGCTGCGACGCGATGGTCCTGGTCGACAACGCGACGGCCCATGCCGCCTGGGCCTCCGCCGGCTACGAGCGCCAGGAGCAGTGGCGACGCTGGGTCAAGCCGCTGGCGGCGGAGACCGGCTGAACGACACCACACCGGCCGAACGTGACCGGAAGCCCCGAGGCCCCGGTGAGGCTAGCCTTACCTCACTCGTCTAGGCTCAGCAGCGTGATCCTCTCCGCCAACCAGGTCCTCGGGCGCATGGCCGCCGTCTGCGTCGGCTGGTACGCCGTCATCGCCGCGGCCCGCTACCTGCCCGCGGACACCGCCCTGCACGGAACCGCGCTCGCCGTGCACCTGCTCGCGCTGGCCGTCGGCTTCGGCGCGGTGCTCACGGTCGACGCCACCGGACTGCTGACCCTCGCGGGCCGGCGCAGCACCGCTGCGCTGCTGGGCACGGCGGCCAGGGCCGAGCCGCTGATCTGGGGCGGCTTCGTGGCTCTGGCCGTCTCCGGGGTGGTCCTGCGGCCGGACCTCGGCACCCCGCTGACCGCGGTCAACCTCGTCGCCGCGCTGGTAGCGGCACTCAACGGCGTGTGGGCGGGGACCCTCCGCGCCCGCGTGCCGGCGACCGGCCCGCTCCCGGCGGCACTGGTCCGGATGGCCGTGGTCTCCGGCTGCGTATCCCAACTGGCCTGGTGGACCTCGATCCTGGTCGGCACCTTCGGCTGATCCGGCGTCAGGTCGGATGCAGGCCGGGCCCGCCGTCGAGGTCACAGCCGGGGATCAGACGAAGCCCTCCTCCACCAGTTCCACACCGTCGACAGCTACCCGGTGCCGCTGACCCGAGCCGCCCCAGACCCGGCACCAGCTCGACACCTCCAGCTCCGCCGACTCTGCGGACTCCCCGTCCGGAAGCCGCAGTTCGATGGAGAAGCCGCCGTAGAAGCCCGGGACCGGGAACCAGAGCCCGGGCTCCTCCAGCTCCGTCAGCGGCTCCACCTCGGGCAGCCGCAGCACGTGTTCCCGCACCAGGTCCGCCACCCGCCCCAGGATCACCTCGTGCAGCCCCGCACGGAGCCGGGACGCCGTCTCCTCGGGAACCGGATGGCGCGGGCGCGGGACGAGGATCGACGCCAGCTGCCGGTGCCCCCGTCGTGACGCCACGTCACAGGCGCGCTCGCCGGCCGCGTCGCCCCCGGTGGTGCGCAGCGTGCGCCACGCACCCGCCGCGAGCAGCCGCTCGACGACCGGCTCCGGGGCCCCGTGCCAGGCCGCCTGGTGCAGCGGCGTGTATCCGGAACTGCCGCCGACGCGGGAGGAGTTGGCCAGCTCGGCGTTCTCGCCGACGATGCGCAGGACGGTCTCCCAGTCCCCGTCCCGCGCGGCGTCCGCGAGCGCGTCCCGCTCGGCCAGGTACTGCGGCTTGAGTGTGCTGCGGCTGCCGTAGCCGGACCAGGTCACCGACATGCGTCCGAGGATAGCCACGCCGGCGGCGCACTCGGACCAACGGCCCGCCGACGGAGGCACGTTGACGCTGGACCGGAAGGAAGCGGCGGCCCGCATCAGCCGGCGCCCGACTGCTCATGGAGTTCGAGGGCGACGAGCAGCTGGATCGCCGCGTCGGCCCAGAGCGGCGCCGCGGCCTCGGCGGAGTCTGCGGCCAGGGCGGTCGCGACCGCTTCCGTCCGGCTGGCCGCATCGCGGAGCCCGGTCCTGCGCAGCCCGGCCGCCGCGGCGGTCAGCGCTTCCCTGGGCGCCCGGTCGCGGCCGTGCCCCTGGCCGCGGAGGCCGAGATGGGCCAGCTCCGCCAGGGCGGCCAGGGCCGCGTCGAGAGCCGACGCGATCGGGTCCCCGGCGCGTGCCGTCCCCCAGGAGACTTCGCCCGCGCTCCCTCCCGGCGCCAGGTCGGGGACGGTGCAGCCGCGTTCGGTCAGCACCGCCAGCGGGTCGAGAACCGGGCAGCCGCCTTCGAGGCGAAGCATCCCGCTGACGAACCGGGCACCGCTCCGGAGCGCCTCCGCCAGCGCGTCAAGGCTGCCGGGCCGCACCGGGTCGTAGTCGGCGCGGACGACGACCTCGGTGCCCACCTCGTCACGGACCAGCGCCTCCAGTCGCTGGCGGCCCGGGTCGTAGCCGACGGGCCCGATCTCGCCGACGGCCACGACGCGGACGGCGTCCGCCTCGACCCGGGGGCGGACCAGCCGCGGGGGGCGGCCGTCCCAGGCGCGCAGCTGGGCCCGGACGTCGCGGACGAGCAACGGCTGCGGGAGCTCGGCCCAGGCGCGGCCGAGCGGGGTGATGCTGGTCCCGGCCACCCGTCCGCGGCGGATGGCGACCGTCCGGCTGGGGCCGCGGGAGAGCGTCTCGCTGACGACGTTGGCGGCGGCCAGCAGGTTCAGCGGCGACCCGAGCAGCCGACGGGCCCCGAGCTCGTGCCCGGTGGGCGGTTGACCGTCCGTCAGCTCCCACTGCCGGCGCAGGACCAGGGTGATCCCGGCGTCCGGATGTGCGAAGTACACCGCGGCGGACCGGAGCGCGGGCGCGGCGGAGCCGGCTCCGCCGCGTCCGGTGACCCGGCACCCGAGGGCGACCAGCCGGGCCCGGCGCAGCTGGGTCTCGGCGGGCTCCTGGGTGCCCAGCGCGCCTGCCGGGTCACTCCGGCCCGCCCGGCGGCGCGCGTACAGCTCGGCCAGCAGCCGCGCCGGCTCCGCGGGCTCGTACTGAGCGGCCCGTGCGGCGTAGGCGTCCACTTGGCCGCGCAGTTCGCCCAGGGCGGCCGCCGGCCAGTGCAGCGAGGCACGGGTCAGGGCGGCCGACGCCCGCTCCAGGTGGGCGGAGAGCACCGGACTGGTGTGGGCGACCCCCTCGATCAGCACCTGGTCCGCTAGCGCCAGGGCCTCGGCGAGGACGTCCGCGGACCGCGCCGGAAGACCCTGTGCCGGGCCCGGGCGTCCGCCGACCGAGACCTGGACGGTGGCGGCGGTCCCGGCCGAGACGGACTCCGCCGGTGCGTCAGCCGCGTCCGCCGCGCGGAAGGCGCGGACCGCGAGGGCGATCATCTCGCCGCGCCGGGGTGCGGCGGCGTCGGTGAGGGCGTAGCCGAGCTCGTGCGGCACCGGGAACCGTACCGTGCAGGTGGGCAGCTCGACCCAGGGCACCGGCTCCGCCGGGCCCGCCCTGTGGACGGTCGCCGCGTAGCCGCGCTCCGCGGCTCTGCGCGCGGCGGCGACGGCGGACCGGCCGAGCACGGACTCGAGCCGCTCGTCGTCGAACTCGCCCGGGGACCATACGGGTTGGGTGGGCTCCCGGCCGTCCGGCGGGGCGTCGGCCACGGCCGGGGGCTGATCCTGCGGCGCGGCGTGGAGCCGCTGGTAGGCGAGCACCAGGGCGATCCGGTGGCGGCAGACTCCGGTGGCCGCGCAGCTGCACGCGCTGCCGTCGAGGCCGGTGCCGACGGGCAGCCGGGTCTCCGCACCGTCCGGCGCGCGACCGGTCACCGCGCCGTCGGCCTCGCCGCCGACCTCCGGACCGGCGCCCGCGTCCAGCTCCTTGACGGCTCGCTTGACCAGGCCCCGGTTGGCGAGTGCGGCGAGGGTCTCCGTGCTGAGCGCGAGCAGGTCCTCGCGCAGCGGTGCGACGCTCATCGGCCCACCTTCTCCGCGACGAACTCGGCCAGCCGACCGGGCGTCATCGCGCCCACGTGGACGCCGGCTTCGGCCAGGCGGCCCGCCAGATCGCGGTCGTAGTCCGGCTCCGCGTCCTCGTCCAGCGCGGCCAGACCGAGGACGGTGACGCCCTGCTCCACCAGGCCGCGGACCGTGCGGAGCAAGCGGTAGGGGTCGCCGCCCTCGTAGAAGTCGGAGATGATCGCCACGATGCCGCGGCGCGGGTTGTCCACCAGCCCGGCGGCGTAGTCGGCGGCGCGGGCGATGTCGGTGCCGCCGCCGAGTTGAACGCCCATCAGCAGCTCCACCGGGTCTCTGACGTCGGCGGTGAGGTCGACGACCTGCGTGTCGAAGGCGACCAGGTGCGTCCGCAGACCGGGCAGGCTCCACAGGCAGGCGGCGGTGACCGCGGAGTGGATGACCGAGCGGACCATCGAGCCCGACTGGTCGACCAGGAGGATCAACTGCCACTGCTCCAGGTGCCTGCGGGTCCGGGAGTGGAACCGCGGCCGCTCGATCAGCACCCGGCGCTGCTCGGGCTGGTAGTGCCCGAGGTTGGCCCGGATCGTGCCCTGGAAGTCGAAGTCCCGGGCGAGGGGCAGGCGGCTGGGGCGACGGGACCGGGCCCCGGAGAACGCCCGGCGCAGCTCCGGCCGCAGCCGGTCCAGCAGGTCCCGGACGACGGCTTCGACGATGCGCCGCGCCATCGCCAGGACTTGGGGGTTCATCAGGTGCTTGGTGCGCAGCAGCACGGCTTGGAGCAGGGCGGGGTTGGGCTCGACGCGGGCGAGCACGTCGGGGTCGGTGACGATCTCGTGGATCTCGTACTGCTCCACGGCGTCACGCTCCAGCCGTTCCACCGTCTCCTTGGGGAACAGGCGGTGGATGTCGTCGAGCCAGTCCACCGCGGTGATCTGCGAGGGGCCGTCGCCGCCCGGGCCCGCGGCCGGGGCGGTGGGGCGGACGCCGCGCTCGCGCAGCTCGGGGTCGCGGCCGTAGAGCCACTCCAGCGCGGCGTCGCGGGCGGCGTCGCCCGGGCGCAGCGGCCCGGTCCAGCGTTCGGCCGGGGCGCCGAGGACGAGCCGCCAGCGCTCCAGCCCCTCGTCCGGCTGCGCGGGTGGCGGCGGGACGGCGGCCCGCGGACCGGGGGCGGTCATGCGGGCGCCTCCTCAGTGCGCAGTCCGTGACGGTCCAGCAGTCGGCTCACGTTCTCCTCCAGGGCTCGGGCCCGGGCCAGCAGCAGCGGATCGGCGGACGTGCGCAGCAGCGAGCGCGCGGAGCCCGTGCCGCCGCGCCGGTGCAGCAGGCGTTCGGCGATGCGTTCGCGTTCGCGCGGGGGGAAGAAGGCGAAGGCCTGGCGCAGTGCGGGCAGGCCGACGAGGAACTCCTCCCCGGAGAGGGCGACCACGATCTCGTCCAGGGCGTCGAGCAGCGACGGCTCCTCCGGGGCACCGGCTGCGGCCCCGCCCGCCGCGCCGACCACCTCGTCCCGGGCCACGGCGAACAGCCCCGCCAGCCAAGCGCCCAGGGCCTCCGGGTCGCGCTCACCCAACTCCCGTGCCTGCCTGGCGACTTCGGTGCCAGGTGCCGTCCGGTCGACGCCGGGGGTGCCTGCTCCGGCCGGTCGGGTCGCTGAGAGTTCGTCCGGGGTGGCGAAGCAGCAGAGCAGGCCGGTCGCCGCGCCGCGGAGGTCGGCCGGGGCGGCAGCGTCGGCGGCGATCCGGCCGGCGGTGGCGAGAGCGGCGCCGCGGGGCAGGGTGAGCAGCGGCTCGGCGTGGCGCAGGGCGTCCCGCGCGGCCACGAGGGCCCGCAGCCGGGGGAAGTCGACGCCGCCCTGCCCGCGCATGCCCTCGGCCAGCCAGAAGACCCGCGTGACCGCCTCGTCCACCAGGCGGCCGAGGGCCGGGGATCCCGCGAGGCCGTAGACCCGGTCGTGCCGCCACAGCTGCAGTGCCGTGGCCAACACGGCTCCCAGCGCCCCGAGTTCGCCGACGCGCGCGGTACGCGCCGCGAGCGACTCCAGCAGCTCGGCGGAGAGCGCGTCCGCCCCGCACAGGACGGCGTCGAAGAGCACCCCGGACAGCTCCCCCACCGCCGCGTCGGGCGTCCCGCCGCGGGCGGCGCCGGTGAGCGAGCCGGCCCGCTCGGCCAGCAGGGACGCCGCCGCCTCCGCCAGCCCGGCCCCGTAGGCTCCCGCCTCGATCAGCGCCGCCTCCCGGCCCTGGGCGGGGGTCGGCTCCCAGCGCTCGGTGAAGACCGGATCCTCGCCGCTGCGGGGCCCGTGGGTCCGCTCGTGGCCGGGCACTCCGAGCACGCGCAGCCGGTGCAGCAGGCGGCTGCACCGCAGCCCCTGCGGGTCGGCCAGGTCGACCGCGACCGCCCGCCCCAACTCGACACCGGCGGCCTGCATGTGTGCGGCGACGTCGTCCACCAGCGGGGGCACGGGCGTGTCCGGGTGCAGGCACCCTGTCCGCTCACCGGTGCTCGCCGCGACCATCGCCACCACCGCCGGATCGGTACCGGGCTGCAGCGGGCCGCGCCCGGTCCAGGGCAGCGGCTGCTCCAGCGCCTCGGTGAGCAGCGCGCCCGCCATTCCGTCGAGGACGTCCGTGCGCGCCGGGACAGGATGGCCGCGCAGGGCGGCGAGGCCGCGGGTGAGCGTACGGGCCGCGATCAGGTCGGCGGTGGAGACCGGCAGCCGCGCCTGCCGCAGCCGCCCGGCCACCGCCTCGGTCAGCAGGTCCGCCGCCCGCACCGGGCCGTGCTCCCACAGCAGTTGGTAGTACCCCGGCGAGGGCATGCCGGACTGGTAGCCCGCGAAGGCGTCGAGCTGCCGGAAGGAGTAGGGCACCAGGAAGCTGCCCCCGAGCGCCCCGGCCGGGGGCTGGGGAACGGACGGCCACGCGGGGAGCGAGGCGGCCTGCCCGGCCCCTGCCACCAGTGCGCGCAGCGCCGGCGTGTGGAAGCCGCCGGTGACGACGAGCACCGGCCGCTCGTCCGCCCGGGCCGCCGCGGCACGCACCCACGACGCCATGTACTCCTCGCGCGCCCGGTCGCCGGGCTCGGCCTCGGCGTCGCCGCGGACGAGCTCGAAGTAGACCGCCAGCCGGCGTGCGAGCTCGGCGTCCGCCTCCGTGGCCGACTGCCCTGGGACGTGGCCCAGTTCGAACAGCTGGTCCCACAGCGCGTCCGTCGAGTCGGCCCCGAACCGGGCCCGCAGCCGGCTCGTCGCCTCCGCGTACCGGGCTTCGGCGTCGGCATAGCGGTTGGCCAGGGGCTCGGCACGTTCGACGAACGCCGGGTGCCAGGCCGGGAGGTCGATGAAGCGGACCTCGGCGCCCGCTTCCCGGCCGGCCCGCAGGGCGGCCCACTCGGGTGAGTAGTCGCACAGCGGCGTCCAGGACGTCGCCGTGCGCTCCTGGTCGCGGTAGTGGCTGAACACGGCGATCGGGAGCCGGTGGCCGAGCAGCAGCTCGTCCAGGCGCGGGTTCATGTCGGCCGGCCCCTCGACGAGCACCCAGGCCGGCCGCAGCGCCGCCACCGCGCGCGCCACCAGGCGCGCGCAGGCGGGCGAGTGGTGCCGCACGCCGACGAAGTGAACGGCCATCAGTCGCCCAGCAGGTGCCGCGCCTCGTGGAGCGCCCGCCACTGCGCGCCACCCCGCCGCGACGCCTGCTGCTCCAGGAAGCGCCGCAGCCGGGCCAGGTCCTCCGGGCTGTCCTTGGCCGCGGTGCCCGCGAGACAGGTGACGACGTCGGCCGCGTCGCCCGGCTCGCCCCGCAGGAACCATCCGCGCACACCCACGGCGTGCGCGACCGACACCGCCTCGGCGGTGCTCATCACGGCCGAGAGCCGCTCCCCCGACGGCTGTTGGCCGCGCAGCTCGCGGAAGGTGCCGACCAGCACCTCCAGCACGTCGGGGTCGGGGGCCGCCTCGACGCCCGAGCGCCGCAGCAGGGCGCTCGCCTCCGCCTCGACGAGCGCGAGCTCGGTCGCGAAGTCCGCGATCGGGAAGACCGTCTCGAAGTTGAAGCGGCGCTTGAGCGCCGCGCTCATCTCGTTCACGCCCCGGTCGCGGGTGTTGGCCGTGGCGATGACGTTGAAGCCCGCGCGGGCGAAGACCATCCCCTCCGGCCCGTCCAACTCCGGCACGGCGAGCACTCGTTCGGACAGCAGCGAGAGCAGGCAGTCCTGCACCTCCAGCGGGCAGCGGGTGATCTCCTCGAAGCGGACGATCCGCCCCTCCGCCATCCCGCGCAGCATCGGCGCCGGCACCAGCGAGCGCGTCGAGGGCCCTTCGGAGACGAGCAGCGCGTAGTTCCACGAGTACTTGATCTGGTCCTCGGTGGTGGCCGCGCCGCCCTGGACGGTCAGCGTGGAGGTGCCGCTGACCGCCGCCGCGATCAGCTCCGAGAGCAGCGACTTGGCCGTGCCCGGCTCGCCGACGAGCATCAGCCCGCGGTTGGTCGCCAGCGTCACCAGCGCCCGCTCGACCAGCGACGCGTTGCCGACGAACTTGCGACTGACGCCCGCCTCCTCGTCCCCGACGATGAACCGGCGCGCGGCCCGCAGGCTCAGCTGCCAGCCGGGCGGGCGCGGGTCCCGGTCCGCGGCGCGCAGGGCGGCCAGCTCCTCCGCGTAGCGGACCTCCGCGGGCGGACGCTGCAGTTCCTCCGGCGCCACGGCGGTCATCGGGCCGTCACCTCTTCCAGGTCGGCGAGCAGTTCGGACGCGACGACCGGGTCCAGGTCCCGGAAGCGCAGCGGGTAGTTCCGGCTGGGCCAGTAGTCGCCCGGCGAGCTGTCCAGCCAGATCGTCTGGAGCGTCTGGTCGGGGAACATGTCGACGATGCCGACCGCGATGCCCTCGTTCAGCTCGATCACCAGGTGGACACCGTCCGCGAGCTTCCTGGAGAACCAGCGCTCGACTCCGGCGTCCTGCGGCTCGCCGCGCTCCCAGCCGCGCTTGGTCAGCCCGAGCAGGCGGCCCACCGGGACGCTGCGGCCCTCGAACCGGTGCAGCCGGTTGGCCGCCTCCTCCTCTGGCGTCAACCGGCGCACCGGGCGGCCGAGTTGGGGGAAGGGCTGCAGGATCTCGTAGTCCGCGAACAGCTCGGACCAGGCCGCCGTCGTCTCACCCAGGTGCAGCGGATGCGCCAGCCGCACCGTCGCGTCCTCCGGCAGGACGAGGGCGTCGTCGTGCACGTCCGCGAAGCTGCGGTCCTCGGCGACGCGGAACGCGGTGGCCGTGCCGTCGGCCTGGTCCGCGCACCAGACCAGACGGCGGACGAGGTGCCACACCAGCGGGTGCTGTACGAACAGCTCGCGGAACTCCGTTGCGGTCCAGGTGCGTTGGGCGACCATCGCGGCCTCCAGGCGGCGGATCTGGTCGGCCGCGATGGTGCGCACGTCCTTCTTCAGCCCGGCGAAGCGCTTGCGCTCGGCCGGGGCCAGCTCCGGGTCGTCCTTGACGCCGGGCGCCGGCAGGTCCTTGCGCCGCTTGCCGTCCGCGTCCCGGACGAAGGGGCGCAGCTGCTCGTCGAAGCCCACGGTGAACCGGCGGGTGCCGTAGTCGACGACCGTGGTGCCGTCGGACTCCAGGCCCAGGTCGGGGACGAGCCGGTCCGAGAGCTGGTCGCCGGTGAGCCCCAGGCCCTCCGCCACCTCGGCGATCTTCTCCTGGGCACGGACCTTGAGGGCCTTGAACTTGACCCGCTGGGCGATCCCGTGCAGGTGCAGCAGGGCGACGTCGCTGCCGATCTGGGCCAGGACCGTCAGGCCCTCGACCGCCCGGTGGTGCGCCCCCTGGCCGGGCCAGTCGCGCAGGATCGGGGTGAGCCTGCGGACCGTCTCGTCGTCGCCGAGCGCACCCAGGGCGTGCAGGACCCAGCTCTCCTTGGCCGGCATCGCGGCTTGGCGCCACTCCTCGAACAGGGCCCAGGCGAAGGCCGCCAGGGAGTCCGCCCGGCACAGCTCGGTCACGGTGGCGAGGCCGGGATAGGGGTCGGTGGGCTTGGAGACGGCCAGCATGGTCAGCACGTGACCGGTCGCCTCCTCCGGCAGCGCCTCGCCCGACGTCAGCAGCAGCTGCGGCAGTACCCCCGGGCGCGCCCACGCGGGCAGCACCGGCATCCGGGCCGGCAGCGCGTTCTCCAGCGGGTCCGCGGCCAGCGCCTCGGCGAGGATGTCCGCGGCCTCCGCGCCGTAGCGCTCGCCCGCCGCGGCCAGCAGGGTGTCCGCTCCTTCGGCCGCGGCGACGAGCCGCAGCGCCTGCTCGGCGGCCCGGCGGGCGGCCCCCGGCTCGCCCACGGCGTCCGGCACCAGCAGCAGACCGGCCCGGATGCCGTGCCGGGCGAACCACGAACGAGCGGTCAGCTGCACCGACTTGAGCCGCACCAGGCCGTCCGCGAGCACCCTGGCCGCGCCGGCGTCGAGCACCGGCGCCAGCAGCGCGGACAGGACGGCGGGCTGGGCCGAGGCGACCGAGACCGCCATCGGGATCGCGGCCGCGCCGTACTTGGCGAGCACCGGCCGGAGCCAGTCCTGGCCGCCCCACAGGTCTGTCGGCCGCCACTTCTCCACCCACGGGGCCAGCACCTCCACCGGCCCCTGGTCCAGCAGCCGGGCGGCCAACCAGAGGTTCCCGCCCCCGAGCAGCTTGGCCGCCTCGGCGTTCCAGTCGGTCGAGGCCGGGTACTCCCAGCCCCACGACTCGTGCCCGGTCCAGCGCTCGCGCTCGCCGGGGCGCCACACCAACTCGGAGACGTGGTCCGGCTGCAGGCCGGTGAGCACCCGCGGCTTGCGCGGGGTGCGCCTGCGCGTCCAGGGCGGCGAGACCAGCAGGGCGGGCAGCGTGCCGACCGGCGCTTCGGGGACGCGCTCCCGGACCGCGTCCAGGGAGCCGACCAACTCCGCCGCCGCGGGCTCGAGTCGGGGCAGCAGCAGCGGCAGCAGCGAACGGTGCGCCATCACCTGGGTGTTGAGCAGCTGCCGCGCCGCCGGCGCGTTCTTGCCGTCCGTCAACGCCGCCTCCGCGAGCAGCCGCACGGCCCGCACCGGGAAGCGCTGCGACGCCTCCTGCAGCGCCGGGCGGACCTGCTTGTCGTCGAGGCGGGCGACCAGGAGCCGGAAGGCCTCGTCGGTCGGGAAGTGCGCCACCGCGGCGGCGGTGGCGCGCAGTTGGTCGGAGCCGTAGGCGCGCTCCAGGGCCTCGGGCAGCAACGGCACGCAGGCGGTGCCGAGTCCGTCGGCGAGCGTGGCGAGCAGGCTCACCGTCCAGGCGTTCCAGTCGAGTTGCGGAGTCCTGCCGATCCGGCGCAGCTGCGCGGGATCGCCGAGGGAGCAGAGCAGCAGACTGCGCAGCAGCGGACCGTCGTCGCCGTACCCGCTCTCCTCGTCCAGGCACTGGTCGACCCAGCCCGGCGTGCCGGGCGCCAGATAGGCCGCGACCGCGCGGCGGCGCGGGGTCGTCCGGCTCTCGTCGAGGGCGGCGACGGAACGGGCGTAGGTCTCCTCGTCCGCGGCGACCAGCAGCGCCCGCAGCCGGTCCAGCGGCGGCCGCACCAGGTAGGAGGACACGTGGCCGGGGTCCCGGTGGCGCAGCACCTGCCCGCTGACCGGCCTGCCGCGCTGGTGCCAGTGGGTCTCCAGCTCGAAGGTCTCCACGACGGCGCGGGCGGCGAACTCGAGCCCGTGCGTGACCGTCCAGGCGTCCACGAAGGGCAACTCCTCCCAGCCGCCCGGGCTCCAGGCGGGCGGCAGCAGGCTCGCCACGGCCGCGGCACCGAGCGGATCGGCCTCGCCGTCCAGGTGGGCCCGGGCCGCCCGGACCAGGACCGGGTCGGATTGACGGGACGTCAGCACCCCCTCGATCCAGTCCCGGCGGTCCGCGATCCGCGCCTGCGCCTCGGCCACCGCCTCCGCTCGCGCGGCGGGAATGCTCCGCTGCGCCCCGCCTCGCCGCGGCTGCAGCACGCGCCGCCAGGAGGCCGGGAGGACGAAGGTGTCCTCGTCCGGCAGTTCGGCAGGTCCCGGCGACGCGGGCGGCTCGGGCCGCTCGGGCCGCTCGGGCCGCTCGGCGG